>JAVBMQ010000119.1:0-40353 GCA_031552335.1 Bacteroidales bacterium
GTTACTTAATTTGTAATTTCCACCGATCTGATACGTACATTTTGGGTTGCCGGTACCAAACCGGATTTGAGCAAAATGTACTGTCCTCTCTGGCTGCAAACGAAAGAGGTAAATCCGGTGGATAAACCGCCTCTGGGATCATTTAATATGATATATACATCTCTGGTCAGCGGATAATCTTTAGTTGCAATGTACGCTTGGTATGGTTTCCAAGCCAATTCAGGGTCAGGAAATTCATATCGGCCTACAGCCATTACAGTTACCAGTTCGTTAAAACTTTTACTTGTACGGGTTGAGTCTGTATCACTTCCCACCCAGTTTACACCGATAATTCCCAATGCATGAGGTGATTCTGCTACATAACTGATCACATCTTTATTCTTTTTTTCTGCATAAAGATTGGCAGACATGGGAGCACCTCCACAAATGGAATCCATTGCATAGCGAACGGTGCCTGAATTTTTATTGTCGAAGACGACATTGATTTTTCCTGTCAGAGGAGATTTCGGATTCATTTCTTTCCATGTGGAAATCTCACCTGTCAATATTTTTTTCAAAGTAGGTACACCAATGATTGAATCTGGGTTGGATTTGTTGACGATCAAGGCAATGGCGTCTGTTGCAATTTTCCACTCCTGTGGGAATCTTTTTTTGTCATTATAGGCTTGTATTTCGCCTGGTGTCAAACGACGGGAAACAACAGCTAATCTGACGCTGTCATCAAATAAAAGATTGAGAGCATCAGTTTCAGTTGTGTAGATCGGATCTATGCCTGCATATTTATAGATCATTTCAAAAACATCGACTTCAGCCTGGATGATAGGTTCAAATGATTCATCAACAGTGATGGGTATGTATCCTGAAGTGATGGTATCCTCCCATTTGCCGGATTTTGGTTTTTTATTTGAACAAGCGGCAAGGATCAAAGAGGATGATATGAGTATAATAAAAAACTTACTTTTCATCGTTTTTTGCTGATTTTAGTTTTCTAATGGCCCTGAATACTCTGAAGAGTCCGTATACGGCCAAAATAATACCCAAAGGAATACGGAATTTTTCATTCAGGGTGTAAGTAAAATAATCTGTAGCCAAAAGTACATATGCACAAAATACATAGACTAAAGACATGATTGATTCAAATATCACTCTGGTAGAATATCCGTTTTCCTTTGGATCCTTATTATTCATTATCCTACATTTTAGTTTTGCAGTTGGAAACGTACCGGTAACGAATAGTATACAGGTACTGATTTTCCGTTTTGTCTACCCGGAATCCATTTAGGCATTCCTTTGACTACCCGTTCAGCTTCTTTATCGCAAGTAGGGGATAGGGAACGAAGCACTTTCACATCGGAGATGCTACCACTTGCGTCAACAACGAAGCGCAATACTACACGTCCTTGGGTTCCTTGTTCTGCGTCCACTACCGGATATCTTATGTTATCTGTCAGATACTTCAATAGAGCAGCGTCTCCACCTGGGAAAGAAGGCATTACTTCAGCAACTTCAAAAGGTTTTTGAACTACCTGTTCTGCAGTAACCTGTGTCACTTTATCCAAAGTGTTTGGGTCTACGGCATTCGGGTCATCAGAACCTTCAATATCCTGGCTGAAAATAACAGCATCGGATTTTGTTACTTCTTCCTGTGTCTTCATATCATCCTCTTCGGTTGCATTTTTGTCCATGACCGGAGCCGTAAACTTAATAGCAGCCTTCAGAGCAGGAGGAGGAGGGGTTGCTTCCTGTACGATTTGTTGCTCTGCTTTAGGCGTTTCCAAATCTACAGTTGTCATCTTGACTGTTTCAGAAATTGTTTCTTTCTCTTCACCTTTGAATGCCGCTTTGATTTTATCACCAAAGAATGCAACGAGCACGAGAATAACAATTGTACTTACAACAATCAACAAAGCTTTTAAGTGGCGTTTGTTGGAACTTTTCCGGAGGTAATAAGCTCCGTATTTTTTATTTTTTCCTTCAAAAATTAGTTCGCACCACTCTGTCGATGTCAGATTTATATCTCTTACCATTTTGTTTTTTATTTGTGATACTAATTAATTAATCAGGAGTTCCGGTAGCTGCATGTCCTTTTGTAAGATAATTCTTCAAAAGGAAATCATCCACATCAGAGAATTCCACTATAGCATATTTACTGATATTACAAATCAGCATTTCATCGAGAGCGTCAACCATATTTTTATAAGAGGCATCATCCATCGGCTTGATCACTACTACGGGAGCATTTCTTGCTTTTTTAGCTTCCGCAGATTGCTTTTCAAACTCCTCATCACTTATTTGGTTATCTTTCTTTAACTTTTTCAGTTCATCTAATTTCGCAATCATTACTGCATTTTTGCCAAGTAATACCTTGCGAATTCCATTTTCTGTAAAGTCAGATTCTTTCAGAGAAGTATAATCTTCGTAATTAGGTTCTCCGGAATAATAATACATTTTATTATCAGCAGCCAACAAAATTGTGGTAACTAATTCCGGCCTTACTTTTGTTTTGTCATCTATAGTTGCCTTTTTATCAGGCATACTGATTTCCATTGTTTGCGGTTTGCTCAAAGAAGTACAAAACATGAAAAAAGTAATCAGCAACATGTTCATATCCACCATGGGTGTAAAGTCAACACGTAATGTTTGCTTTTTCTGTTTGTTTTTTCCTCCTTTTTCGTTACCGCCGGTATTTACTTCAGCCATAATTCTTTTTAATTATTTGAAAGTTTGTTACTTTGGGTTTATGTGAATTATCACTCAGTACTAGCCGTTTTCAGGCTGGTAATCAGGTTGTACTTGTAGATACTTAAATCCTGAAGCGTGTTCATCACATCTTTAATAACCGAATAAGGAGTAGTAGCATCTGCTTTGATTGCAACTATTAAATTAGGATTGACATCACGCGCATTTCTAACCCATACTTTGAATTGGTTATTGATGCTGTCTGTCGGGATTCCTCCCAGTTTTTTGATTTCTTCGTCCTGCATTTCAGTTGTCAGAGCCAAAAAACGGTTCATTTCTCTGATGGGTACACCGAATGATGGTAACAGGGAGAATTGGTATAACTCTTCCTGTGAAAATGTGATCGGTTTTCCATCTAAGGTAAATTCTTTTCCTACCCTTTCCAATACTCTTTCTTTATCTTTTTGTTCTGCCAGGGCCATGTAAACATGTCCGGTGGGATCGATCAGAACAGTCATTACATTGGTCTCCGGAATTTTTTCCTCATTAACGGAGCTGGGGGTTGTAACCTGTACCGGTTCTTTTTTGATAAAGTTTGAAGTAAGCATGAAGAAGGTAAGCAAAAGCACAGTTACGTCACTCATCGCCGTCATGTCGATGAATGTACTTTTCCTTTTTACTTTTACTTTTGGCATAGTTTAATTCCTTCTTTTATTATTTATGCTTAGCGGCGTAAGTTTGTACCAAAGAGAAGCCCATTTCGTCGATAGCATAAGTAATGTTATCGATTTTACCTGTGAAATAGCTATAAGAAATGATAGCACAAGCACCGGTTGCGATACCTAATGCAGTATTCACAAGAGCTTCAGAAATACCTGTTGACAAAGCCACGGAGTCAGGAGCACCTGCAGTTGCCAAAGCCGAGAATGAACGGATCATCCCGATTACAGTTCCTAACAAACCGAATAATGTACCCAATGTAGAAATAGTTGCAACAACCGGAAGATTTTGTTCCATAGTCGGAAGTTCAAGAGCAGTAGCTTCTTCGATTTCTTTCTGGATAGAAAGCAATTTTTGTTCTTTAGACAAATCTTCGGAAGTAACTTCCATTTCAGAATATTTCTTCAAACCAGCAGTTACAACAGCAGCAACAGAACCCTTTTGTTTGTTACACAAAGTTTCAGCACCTTGGATATCACCAGCTTCCAATTTGTTTTTAACATTAGCTACAAAGTTGATCAGGTTACCAGTACCTTTAGCTTTTCCAATAGCAAAGAAACGTTCGATACTCAATGTGATTACTGTAAGTAATAAGGTGATGATCAATACAATAACAGGACCTCCCTTGTATACAATTCCAATACTGCTTGGAAGTGGGTGATTGTCTGGGTCATTATCAACAAAGTTCGCAGGATTACCGAAAACGAACTTAAATAAACAATATGCAATAACTGCACATATTACAAGAATAAGACCGGAAGAAACACCACGGGATTTACCCTTAACTTCACCTGTTTTCTTTTTAGTTTCCATAGATAGATAAATTTGTTTAATATATTAGTAATAAATAATTTTTTGTCCATTAAAAAACAACCGGTCTACGAATGAATTTACATGTAGTATTTAAACGTAAATATCGTTTTGTTATTGTCAGACTGCAAAAGTGGGATATTTTTTTGAAAATAAAAAGGATTTCCTCACTTTTCTTAGTCAAGTTTAAATGCAAAGTTAGAAGAACTTCTTTATTTCCGGACTATTTTTGACAATAATTGGCTGAGGATGGGATGAAAGGAGTAATTTTTAATAAAAAAACCTTTTTTATGACATTATGAAAGGGGCTGTTTCTATAGTTAAGAGTTAAAATTAAGAGTTAAGAGTTGGTTTCATGTGCAAAGAACCAACTCTTAACTATAGAAAAGTAATTTACAAGCCAAAGCTTAATAAGTCTATACGGTCATAAATGCAACTGATAAAGCCAATAGCCATTATGCCGATGAAACAGATTACCAGACTACATTTGTTATAGTTGTCTGTATAGATTGTTTCCACAGGATTATCTGTTTTGTTGATAAACATGGCTTTAATAATCAGCAGATAATAATACAGGGATATGACAGTATTCAGTAAGGCAATAAAGACCAGTAGATATTCTCCTTCGGCTGCAGCAGCTGAGAAGATGAAGAACTTGCTGAAAAATCCTGCAAATACAGGAATTCCCCCTAAGGAGAAGACTCCCAGCATCATGATGAAAAACAATTTGGGATTGTTTTTATAGAATCCGCTGTACTCGCTGATATTGATTTTTCCTGTTTGATTTTCAACAGCAGAGATTACTCCGAAAGCTGCCAGATTGGAAAATATGTAAACCAATACGAAGTAGACTGTGGTGGTCATCCCTTGTGCTGTTCCGGCTAATATCCCGAGCAAAATGTAACCAGCCTGGGAAATGGACGAAAATGCAAAGAAACGCTTGATATTATTTTGACGGATAGCAAATATGTTTCCTAAGGTAATGGTGATAATAGTCAACCAAAAAAGCATGGGATCCCACACTTGTTTAACTCCTGCAAATACCCTGTATAATACGAATATCAGGGTGAACGCTGCAGCCCCCTTGGATACAACAGATAAGAATGCAGTGATACTTGTTGGCGCTCCCTGATAAACATCTGCAGTCCATAAATGGAAAGGTACCAAAGATAATTTAAATGCCAGCCCGCTGAAAAAGCAAACAAATCCGAAAATTGTCATCGGGTTGATGGAGATAATACGCAGCGCTACATCCTCAAAATAAACAGTTCCCGTTGTGCCATAGATGAATGAAACACCAAACAACATGATTGCCGAAGAAAGAGAAGCCAGCATGATGTATTTGGCTCCGGCTTCTGCCGAGTCGTTTTTGTATTTATTAAATGCAGCAAGTGCGGCCAACGGAAGTGATGCCAGTTCCATACCTACATACAACATAAGGAAGTTTCCTGCAGAAACCATAAAGTACATTCCCAGCAATGTGGAAAGGGTAACGGTAAAGAATTCACCCCTTTTATGTACGGTATCCGGTTTATTCAACCAATTGTTTGTTTGCAACAATACGATCATTGTTCCGATGTTCAGTATATTTTTCATCAGGATGGAGATTGGCGTATTGATAAACATTCCACCGAAAGCATCGCCGTAATATACCGGCGCGATGATTCCAAACATGGTATGCAGAAAAAATAAACCACAGGCCACCGGCTGGAAATATTTCTTGCTTTTTTCAGAGCCGAAGATATCGTAACAAAGCAGGAGCAAAAATACAATGATCAAGCTCAACTCTTGTTGCATCAATAGGAAATTGCTGTAATCCATAATTCTAATAAAGTTAAGAATTAAGAGTGAAGAATTAAAAGTCGAAATTCTTATCTCTTAGTTTCCTGTTGTATTATTTTTTATATTATAATTGCTAATTTATCGACAATGGGTTTTATACTACTTCCGATCAGGTCTGTTAATCCGGAAGGATAACACCCTATAAATGTAATACATACGATCAAGCCTACAGTGGAAACTTTTTCAAACCAGCTGGCGTCACTTAATGACAAGTGTTCTTTGTTTTCCACAGGTCCGTATAGTATTTTCCCCACAGTTCTCAATATATATACAGCTGTGATCACAATAGAACAGCACGCTATAATCGTAAATACTCTGTGGAACGTATCTGCGTGTTCGAAAGAACCCACAAAAATAGTCATCTCGGCAACGAATCCGCTCAATCCCGGCAGACCCAGGGAAGCGAGACCCGCAATCACATAACAAACAGAAGCAAAAGGCATGATTTTCATTAGTCCTCCCATCTCACGGATGTCACGGGTATGTGTTCTTCCGTAAATCAAACCGATTAGGGCAAAGAATAAGGCTGTCATCAATCCATGGGATACCATTTGCATGATAGCTCCGGTCATAGCAGTCTGGTTCATCATCAGTATGGCAAAAAGCACTAATCCGCAGTGACTTACCGAAGAATAGGCATTGATATATTTCAAGTCTGTTTGTACTACAGCGCTGAAGGCTCCGTATACAACACTGATACCAGTCAGTATAAGGAAGATCCATCCTAAATCATGGGCTGCTTCAGGCATTAGGTACATGGCTACGCGGAAGCATCCGTATCCTCCCAGTTTCATCAATACGCCGGCATGTACCATAGAAACCGCAGTAGGTGCTGAGGCGTGACCATCGGGCGACCATGTATGGAATGGGAAAAGCGCTCCTAAAACTCCGAATCCGAGGAATGTTGCTGGGAATATCCAATACTGGTGAGCCAACGGAATGGTTTTCTGTGCGATTTCCGTCAGATCCATTGTTGTATGTCCGGAAGTATAATAGATACCTAAAATACCTACCAGCAGGAAAGCAGAACCTCCCATCAGCATCAATGTCAGTTTCATGGCTGAATATTCTTTTCTTCCGGTACCCCAAAAACCAATCAATAAATACATCGGGATCAGTGCTACTTCATAAAACATGAACATGGTGAAGAGGTCTAATGAGATAAAGAATCCATAAACTCCAACAGACAATAAGCAGTACCAAAGGAAAAATTCTTTTGCCATATCCATTTTCCAGGAAGAAAAGACCCCGGTAAAAACAATCACGGAAGTCAGCATCAACATAGCTACGGAAATTCCGTCAACTCCTACCGTATAATGAATATTGAGTGATTTGTACCAGACAGTATCGGCGACAAACAACATTCCTTCAGGGGTAACCGCCCTTTCCTGTATGAACAAATACAGGAGAGCTATAGAAAGCATCATCAGGATACTTGCACCACTAACCATGATAGTCCGTATCTGGGTCATACTTTTTGCTAAGAACAAAGCCAGCATCATGATGACCGGTACGATTACGAATGATGATAATATATTCATATCTTTAAATTAAAAGTCAAGAATTAAAAATTAAGAATTTAATTCTTAGTTTTATATCAGTGTTAATATCGCAATAATTAAAATGCCAAGTACAAATACCCAGGCATAGGCTTGTATGTATCCGGATTGTAAACCTTTAGTCAGGGTTGAAGTCTTTTGGGTGGTCCAAGCCAAACCGTCCATGAATCCGTCTACAATATGCTTGTCGAACCATGCAATGGGGATACAGATGTATTTGAAAATGACACTTTTGGTAATAAACATCCAGACCTCATCCAGATAAAACTTGTTGCATGTTGCTTTATACAATCCACCCAAAGTAGCAGCCATTTTCGCGGGTTTTTCGCTGCCTTTGAAATACAAGGCCATAGCAACAAGAATACCAACAACAGCAACAGCAATACTGGAACCTGCTATAGCCCAGTTGATATGCATGTGGAATGGTTGATTGTCACTGCTTATATAATTTGAAAATTTGATAAAGCCTGTTGTAACGGAGAATACAGCCAATATAATCAATGGCAGAGTCATGGGCCATGGAGATTCGTGTGGTTTATGGTGACCGGTATATTCTTTTTGTTTTCCCCAGAAAATATTGAAATAAAGGCGGAACATATAGAATGCAGTCAATCCGGCAACTACCCACAATGTGAAATACAATATTTTGTCGTGTTCAAAAGCCGCAGCCAGGATTTCATCTTTACTGAAAAAGCCAGCGAAAGGAGGAATACCTGCAATGGCAAAACAAGCAATCAAAAAGGTGATACTTGTGATAGGCATAAACTTGTGCAGACGTCCCATGTCTTTCATTTCGTTGCTGTGTACCGCATGGATCACAGAACCTGCTCCGAGGAATAACAAAGCTTTGAAGAAAGCATGGGTAAATAAATGGAACATAGAAGCCATATAACCCAATCCATCATGATCACCATATTTGGAAACGCCCAGGGCTACCATCATATAGGCAATTTGTGAAATCGTAGAAAAAGCCAGTACCCTTTTGATATCTGTTTGTGTGATTGCAATAACGGCTGCAAAAAGCGCTGTAAAGGCTCCGACATATCCGATCATATGTAAGACATCGGGTGCGGCAAAGAAATATACCGGGAAAAGACGTGCCACGAGGAAAACTCCGGCGACCACCATGGTGGCGGCGTGGATCAATGCGGAAACAGGAGTTGGACCTTCCATTGCATCCGGCAACCAGATATGTAACGGGAACATGGCTGATTTTCCGGCGCCTCCCATGAAAATCAAAGCCATTGCCCAGGAAGCAATAGATAATCCCATGAATTGAGCTCCGGCTGTAGATGTGATTACCAAGGAAGCTTTGTTGGCTGTTAATGTGCCGAAGTCAAATGTTCCGGTATAATAAGATAAGATAAGAATTCCGATTAAGAAACCCAAATCGGCAAAACGAGTTACAATAAATGCTTTTTTAGATGCGGCAACAGCCGAAGGCTTGGTATAATAGAATCCGATCAGTGAGTAAGAAGATACCCCTACCAATTCCCAGAAAATATACATCTGGAAGATATTGGTTGCTATAACCAATCCCAACATGGAAAAACTGAATAATGAAAGCAGGGCATAGTACCTTTGGAATCCTTTTTCTCCTTTCATGTAACCCAAACTGTACAGGTGTACCATAAGTGAGACAGTGGTAATAACTACCAGCATCATTACAGAGATAGGATCCAATAATATTCCCAGGTCAATGTGCAAATTGTCGGTAAACTTTAACCACTCCACATTGAAAGGGATAATACTTTGGTAAACACCATTTACTTTCTCCGACCCGAAAAAATACTGACAGGCGGTTGTGTATGAGAGTATGGCTGCAAAGCACATACCCAATGTACCGATTATTCCTGCTACATTCGGTTTCATTTTGTTTCCTGCTAATCCTAACAATAAGAATAGGAAGAGAGGAGTTGCCAATATCAATAAGGTATATTCCATGTTCAATAATTATGAATTAAGAATTAAAGATGAAGAATTATAAATCCCGTAAGCAAATTCAATTCTTCATTTTTAGTTTTTCATTTGACTTATATTTTTGACATCAATATTTTTTACATTTCTGTAGATGTTGATGATGATAGCAATGGCAATTGCGGTTTCCGCTGCTGCTATAGCAATAGCAAACAGTGCGAAAAACATTCCCTCATAGCCTTGTGGGAACAGATAACGGTTGAATACACAAAAGTTAAGAACTCCAGCGTTAAGCATCAGTTCCAAAGAAATAAGCATGGCCAGCATGTTTTTGCGGACAATGAATCCGTATACTCCGGCAAAAAACATGATGCCGCTTACCACTAAATAATATTCCATCGGTACATTCATATTTTTCCCTCCTATCTTTTACGTGCAATTAGAATACCTCCGATAATACATGCCAATAATAAAACACTAAGGATTTCAAATGGAAGCAAATATTCAAATTTTCCGGTACCCATTAAAGCTTTACCGATAACTTTCATGCTGATTTCTCCTTCTGCAGCCGGAGCCATGGTATAGCGATAGATTGCACCTTTTATGATATATGCCAGTACTCCCAAGCCGACAACTGCAGCTGAAATTCCCATAATGGTTTTTGTTTTATTACTTCTTTCCATTTTATCTCCTTTGGTGCTGGTAAGCAAGATGGCGAAAACGTATAAGACTACAACACCTCCTGCATAGACCGAAATTTGTACCGCAGCAATAAACTGATAATTCAATAAGAGATAAAGTCCTGCTGTGGCAATCAATACAAACAACAGATAAGTGGCGGCCCGCAATATCTTTGTGGATGTGACAGCCAGTACTGAAAAGACGGCGGTACAAACTGCCAGGATGTAAAATATAATTGTTGATGCTTCCATATGTTTGAAATTACGAATTACGAATAGAGAAATTCTTAATTCTTAACTTTTAATTTTAAAGATGATCCTTCTTTGTTCAGTTGTTTTACTAATTTGCCTTTAGTGAAAGTTGAATGTTCGAACTGAGGAGTCCACTCAATGGCATCCTGAGGACAACTTTCCGTACAGAGGGCACAAAAGATGCAAGAGGCAATGTCATAAGTATATTTATCCAATGCCTTTTTTTCTTTGCCAGTGGCTTCATCGGTTTCTGTTTTAACAGATATGCTGATTGTACCATTCGGACAACTATTTTCGCAAATTTTACATGCAGTACATTTATGTTGATTGTTTTCATCATGTGGCATGATCAATTCACCGCGAAAACGTTCAATCATTTCTTTCTTTCCCCTGTTTTCAGGATATTGTTCTGTGACTTTTGGACGGATCATATTCAGCATGGTAATATACATTCCCTGCAACAAGCGGAAAATTCCGACCAAAATGTTAACTATATAATTAATAAACCTCATATCGGGTAATATTCTTGATTTTTAATCTTCTATTTTAATATTATAATACGCAAAGTGCCATTAACAGGATGTTAACCAAGCTGATAGGCATTAGTATTTTCCATTCAAATTTCAATAGTTGGTCGATTCTCAAACGAGGGAAAGACCATCTTACCCATAAGGCCAGAAAGACACAGAAGAAGGTTTTTCCGAAGAACCAGATAAAAGATGGAATATAGTCCATGATTGTATTGAAACCTTCCCATCCAGGAATATGCAGTGGCATCCAGCCTCCTAAAAATAAGGTAGAGGCGATAGCGGCAACAATAAACATATTCAAATATTCTGCCAGATAGAAAAAACCGAATTGTATTCCGGAATATTCTGTGTGATAACCTGCCGTTAATTCAGATTCGGCTTCAGGAAGGTCGAAAGGCCCTCTGTTGGTTTCTGCATGTCCTGCAATCAGGTAAATGAGGAATGCAATTACAGCAGGAATATGTCCTTTGAAGATGAACCACATTTCAGCTTGCTGGTTTACAATATCCGATAATTGCATAGATCCGGAAAGGATCACAATCGCCATCAGGGAAAGTCCGCAGGAAAGTTCATAACTGATCAACTGTGCTCCACTTCGCATGGCTCCGATCATCGTGTATTTGTTATTACTTGCCCAACCTGCCATTAAAATTCCGACTACACCCAAAGAAGAGATGGCCAACAGATAAAATACCCCGATATTGAAGTCAATAGCATGTAATCCTTTGGCAAAAGGAAGAGCGCCGAAAGTACATACAGAGGCAACGATTACCAGAAAAGCTGCCGTACGGAATAGTAACTGGTCTGCTCTTTGGATATGGATCAATTCTTTTAACAGGATTTTTATCATATCCGCCACACTTTGCAGTAGTCCGATGGGACCCACACGGGTAGGGCCGAGACGACATTGAAAGAAGGCGCAAATTTTACGTTCCATATAAATCAGTAGCAAAGCAAGAACAGCATAAACTGCCAGAATTACTACTCCTATCAATAGGAATTCGACGAATAAAGTCCATCCGTTGTTCATATATTGACGGAGAAAATCGTCTATCCAGGTGGTAACTACGCTAAAATCAAACATACTTTGTAAATTTTATCTGTCAATACATGGAATCACATAATCTAAAGAAGCACCGATCATGATCAGGTCGGCTACTTTGTACCCTGCGGTAATCGTATCCAGCGAACCGGCAAGGGTAAGACTGGGAGAACGGAACTTGACCCGGTAAGGATTTTTATCTCCTTTACTGTTGATATATACGTCAAATTCTCCGCGGGCGCCTTCCACCCGTTGGAAGAATTCTCCTTCCGGCAAACGGATTACAGCCTTGGTCTTGGCTGCATAAGCACCTCCGGGGATATTGTCTATCAATTGTTCTATGATTCTCAGTGATTCTTCTATTTCATCTAAGCGGATGATATACCTGTCGAAAGTTTCGCCGTCTTGTCTGAGCATTTCTTTGAAATCCACATGCCGATAAGCAGCATAAGGTTCGATTTTGCGGATATCGTTACTCCATCCTGAAGCTCTTCCGCTTGGACCTGTAGCTCCTAAGGAAATTGCTTTTTCTTTGGTGAGTTTGCCTACACCTGTCATCCTGTCTCTGGCGATAGGGTTGCCTGTGAAAAGTAAATGATGTTCTTTCAGTGTTTTACGCATGTAAGGAATAAATTCCTTTATTTTTTTCTGAAAGTTAGGATGGATATCTTTCATTACACCACCGATAGTATTGTAGTTAGCCATCAAACGGCCACCAGCAGTTTCTTCAAAAATATCCATGATTTTTTCACGGTCACGCATGCCATATACGAAAGCTGTGATAGAACCCATATCCATGGCCATACAACCCCATCCCAATAAGTGGGAAGCTATACGGGTCAATTCATCAAAGATGGTACGGATATAATGGGCGCGTTCGGGAACTTCCAATTCCAATGCTTTTTCACAACAAAGCGCAAAGGCATGGCGGTTAATGGTGCCGGATAAATAATCCAGACGGTCGGTCAGGTGAAGTATCTGAGGATAGGTGTAGCTTTCGCACATCTTTTCAATACCTCTGTGTATATAACCGAAATTCGGGTCTATCTTTTTGACTTCTTCTCCTTCCAGAGCCACACGCAGGTGAAGTACACCATGCATAGAAGGGTGTTGGGGGCCGAAGTTAACTACATATTCTTCTTTTCCGAAAAGCAGATGATGCATTTCCACCGGTTTTCCCATTTCCATGTTGATGGTCATTACATCTTCCATGCGATCAATGGAGTCATTTTCCAGGGGAACCGGATTTTTTTCAGGACTGGCATCGTAATCTTTACGTAAAGGATAACCATTCCAATCGGTACGCAGGAACAAATGACGCATATCCGGGTGGTTGATGAAACGGATGCCAAAGAAGTCGAACACTTCCCTTTCGTACAGATTGGCAACATCCCAAAGATCTGTAACAGAGAATAATTCGGGTTTTTCGCGATCTTCCGTGTTTGTTTTTAAAACAACAAGGTAAGATGGAAATTGTGTGCATGAGAGATAGTAAATAACTCCCAGGCTATCACCGTAGTCCATTCCGATCAAATCATTCAGGAAGTCAAAAGAAATTCCCGGATTATAGCGCAAAGTGTGAGCCACTTCATGAAGCTTCTCTTTAGGGAGAGTTACCGTCAACGTTTTACCTTTTTCTTCCAACGTATCCGGAGCTATTTTCAATAATAATTCTTTAATGATCTCCATGGGCTTTATCTTCTGCTTTTTCTAATTGTTCATCTGTTACTACCGGTTGATTTGGCAGTTTGAAGAAGTTCTGCACTTTGATTTTGCGAGCCATCTGCATCATGCCGTACAGCATTGCATCCGGGCGGGGAGGGCATCCGGGAACATATACATCCACCGGAATGATTTCGTCCACACCTTTAACGACATGGTATGCATTTTTAAAGGGACCACCGGAAATAGCACAACTACCGACAGCCATTACGTATTTAGGCTCAGCCATTTGATCATACAGACGTTTCAAAACCGGAGCCATTTTATGGACGATTGTTCCGCAAACAAATATTACGTCGGCCTGTCTCGGACTGTTCCGTGTAACTTCCCATCCGAAGCGGGCAAAGTCAGTTCTTGCAGCACCCACGCACATAAATTCGATACCACAGCAACTGGTAGCGAAAGTCAGCGGCCATACAGAATTGGATCGTCCCCAGTTGATGAAATCATCAATTTTTCCGACGAATATATTCACGCCATTGGCGCGTAATTCATCCACATATTTTTCGAGGTATTCATTTTCATTGAAATCCTCGTATTTCATGTTGCGGATATAAATATCTTTTACTTCCATTTCAAAGCTCCTTTCTTCCAGGCATAGGCCAAGCCTAATGCAAGTACAACAAAAAAGAATAATACGGTATAAAGACCGTTCTTACCCATATCACGCATAACTGTTGCCCATGGGAACAATAAAACGGTTTCGACGTCAAAAACCAGATAGAGGATAGCGAAAAGATAATAACCTACGCGGAATTGAATCCAGGAAGTTCCCCGGGTAGGGATTCCACATTCGTAGGGTTCTTCTTTGTGCGGGTTGGAAGAGCGTGGAGCCACCAGCCAGGCTATCAAAAGAGCGGCAATCACCAGAACGAGAGCCGTGATGAAAACTACGAGAAATAAAGCATTATTGCTCATGTTGACTGTGTTTGATGAAATTTTTAATTATTGGTTGCCGATTAAAGGCGTATCACAACAAGAAACAGATTATAACAAAATTTTACAAGCTGTTGCTGTTTTGAAGCCGCAAAAGTAAGAAAGTTTTATTTGTATAACAAATTATTTGGGAGTAAATGTTTATTTTTTCAGGATTTTGCAATGAAACAAAGGTACTGCTACACTTTTGGCGTCCAATGCTCTGAAAGTTATCTTTTTCTTGCCCAGAGTAAGTTCATAGGGAATGTGATAGATTTTATTCATGAATCTCTGCCCCACCAATGTATGATGACAGTAGAAACCGGTGTTTTGTCTACATCGATGGTGAATTTGTAAATGTCACCCAGATCACCCCAGTAAGTACACATCAAGTCCATAGGTATTTTTCCTGTTTTTGTAGTTTTCATTGGTATAAATTTCTTTGTTGTGGCAAATATAAAGTTTTCAGACTTATTATCCTAATTAATATGACTTGTTGATCTTCTTTTTATTTTGATAAGATAAACAGGATTTACAAGATATAAAGCAGATATTTATACTGTTAATGAAAAAATATTCTGCTTAATCTTGCTAATCCTGTTTGAAAAATGGAAACCTAAATGAGTCTTGATTACTCTGATTGACTTTTAACACAGCTCCTTCTTATTTTTTTATCATATGAAATGAATAGAGAGAGGGTTGATTAGTCGATGAGAGATGAATATAATACATCCCACTATGCAAATCACCTACTTGTAATTGAACACTTGAAGAACTCGTTTGAATTGTCATTTCTTTTATCAAGCGCCCTTGTATATCGAATACTTTACATTGGATATTATCTTCTTCTTTATCCAAATTTACGTAAAGAATATCATGTACCGGATTAGGATATGCCATAAATCCCGATTTTTTTGTTTTTTTTGCTATGTCAGTATGGATGACATTACTAATGCTAAGCGACTCCTTATCGGGCACTATATCCAATGTGATTTTGCTCTCATTGACCGGAAAAGTATTGTCAGAAACAATTGCTTCTTCATTTTTGATAACACATCTTACTGTTTCCCATTCTGCAGGAACTTCACACTCTATAGTAAGCGGGAGGTTGTAAACTGCAGGATCGAGCCAGGTGGAAAATTGATAAAATATACTGTCAGAAGAGACTTTCTGACAGGATATCCTCAGGTTTTCTTTTTCTTTTGTATAACGGGCTATACTGGCAAGTGTGGTGGGCCATACATTACCGGCTTGAAATTCTTCTGAAAGGTATTTACATACATCATCCAGCCATTCAGTAGTTGCTATTTCATAGGTGGAAGAAGTATTTAATAAATCAAAAGGTAATGTTTCATGGATACAGGCAACCCCGAAGTTTCCGTTTAATTGATCTATTTTGTTTTTCATAGAAAGATAACTGTCTTTTTCATGTTGAAGAGACCGGGGATTGGTCCATGTAAGCAGATCTGAATTTATGCTGAACCATTTATCTCCGGAAGGAAATGTGTTGGAAAAGGAACCACATTGCCGGGCAGCAATAAACAAAGAAGATGTTGTCATATCAGTCATATCATTTCGGAGGCAATATGGATATGCATGAGTGAGGCATTGTTTTCCTGTAAAAATTTCTATGTTTTCTTTGTCTTTTTTCAGTTCATTCAGTAAATCATCGGGATCCAGACTTGTCAGATTGGAATGTGTGAGTGAGTGGGAGGCTATTTCCTGTCCATTGTCACTCATCTCTTTAAAATCTTCGAAAAAACCATAACGTTCTTTTTGGGCTTTCTTTTTGTTTACCAGGTTGCCGGAGTTTACAAAAAAAGTTCCCTGGAGATTATATTTTTGCAAGACCGGATAAGCATATTTATAATGCGCTTCAAATCCATCATCAAAAGTCAGGGCTACGGCAGATTTTGTGTTTTTATACCATTGGGCAACCGATATATTTTGATCTACGGATGGCCTTTCGTATCTGAAGTTTCGAAAGCGGCTGAATGTTAGGAAATTGGCGTTGTGTTGACTGTCTGCATTTCCAGTCTCATCTTCCCAGGCAGTACGGAATACGGCGATAATGTCATCTTCTTCAAAGAGCCAGTCTGCATACTGAAAACCATGGTTGTTGATGTCGGAGTGGTGTAGGAGGGTGTCCTTAATTGTCCAGTTAATCATATCTTCGGAATAAGAAAGAACAATGGTATTACGGACTCTTTCCAGATTATTTCCCTGGCGGTCTTCTGATAATACATAATTGCTCAATGTCCAGTAACGTTTGCTGATATCATCATATTGGATAGTAAACTTTTTACAGGCTCCCGGTACATTGGAAATATCTGTTTGTGGATTGTAAGTTGCCGTTTTTCCATCATCCGAGACTGAAATGATACCGGCTTTGTCATCATTTCCATAATGCAGACGCAGGATGTTTTTAATGGATCCGTTTTTACCAATCACAGCATTCCCTTCAAGCCAGGTTGATGCATTGACAGCTCCGGCTGTATATAGAAGACTATTGCTGAATGTCCAGTTGGCAGCATCCATCAGGTCTGTTTTTTCATCTACAGACATCATGAAAGCTTTGAAAGGTCCCCATCCGTCGACTTTTCCCTGGTCTTCCATTGATTTCCAGATACGTCCTTTGTGAAAAAGCACTGGGGTAGGCGCACAAGTATAATATCCTTCACATAATAATCCATTTTTACTGTTTGTAGGAGAACTCCAGGTATATCCGCTGTCTTCCGATTTCAAAATTACAACATTTCCATATCCCATTGTGCCTTTAGGTGCAACACCAATCATATATAATTCTTCATCCCGGATGAAAAGTTTGCCCCAATTCATAGTTTTTATTTCAGAAATTCGTTCCCATGTTTTTCCTTTATCTGTTGATTTATAAACGAAAGCGTCGGAAATAATACCTCCGAAATAATCATGTGAAGCCAGATATGTCCCGTTTTTCAGGATGACGATACTGGGAGAACCAACAAACTTTTTGGTGTTGGCTTTGGAATTATGTATGACAGTTCCCGGAGGGGAAGTTATACTGATAAAATTGGTATATTTTATTTCCTTAGAAAATATCAATACTCCCTGCCAACTATTTGTACGGATATTCATTGTGTCACCTTCCTGTACTGATTTTTTATATATGGTAAAAGTAGTGTTTACGTTATCATTATAACCAAACCCCAATCCTTCTACTTTTTCCCAACCGTATTCTTCCGGTTTGTATGTTGCTTCTACATTAGAAATAGCAATGTATGTGTCTCCCGTTTGTAAAGCCGTGATTTTCAATTTAGGAGGATTTCCCCCGTTGTAACGGGTAAATTGTAATCCTGATAATGCTTTGGGCGCTTTCGTAAAAACATAGGTTCTGTTTGCATATGCCAATGCATTCAGAACAAAAATATCGCTTTCCATCCATCCTACAGCAGAAATTTGAACCGAAACGGCATTTGCTTTTTCTTCCGGATTATCTTCAATGGAAGGAGCAACGATAATAGCACCACTGAAAGTTGCCGGTTGTACAACTTTGAACCAGGTATTTGCTTCGATCCTTTTACGAAAGAAAGAAAGAGCTCCTGTTTCCCCTGCTGCATATGAGAGGCTGACATCCGGGATCAATTCCCATCCATTGTCACTGGCCCACTGGGTACATACTGCAACCTTTTCTGCAGTAGCTACCATTACGGTGATATAACCGGCCGTAGCGACTTTGACTTCCAGGGTAGGCAGAGGTCCCGGCAGCCATGTGGAATTGGCATTGATTTTTACATACTTCCATCCTGCATATCCTTCAGGAATATCGCTGAATGACATGTTAGTACGATTGAAAAAAGGCTGTTGGTTCTTTTCCAGAGGCAATATTCCATAATTCTCACCCCGGATGGTCAGAGCAGAAGTTTGAGCCATTGTTTGCATGGGAAAATAAACATACATGCCCAGGCAAATAAGAAAGAATACCCGGAACAAAGTTCCAGTCTGTTTTTTGTTACACTTGATTTTTCTATTCATAATAATTATATATTGATTTGTAATTGTATACTGTTATTTCTGTGTAAAAGTAAAGATCATCTTTATGTGCTAGGATATACTGTTTGTTCAATAAAAGATAAATTTTGTGTTTTGATTCAGTCAGACCTGAAATTATTCTTTTTTGATCAGAAATTATCTTTTGAAGTTTGCTGATATCTCCGGAATTAGGTAGCTTTGTCTCTATCCAATTTAATATCAGGAAAAACAATATGTTAAGAAATATTTTTCTATGTTTTGGTTTGTTTGTTTTGAACACTTGTCAATGGATCTATGCATTCCCTGCCGATGGTTTTCATATTTATCTCGTAAGTAATGGTTTATCCAACAGTACCGTTTGGTGTGGCATGCAGGATAAATGGGGATTTTTGTGGTTTGGTACCGGAAATGGTTTGGATCGTTTTGACGGATATGAGTTCCGGACGTTTAAGGATGATTCATTGTGTGCCCGGGGAAATATGGATATTCGAACGATTTGTGAAGAAACAGAGTCTGTTTGGTGGATAGGGTATGAAAAAGGAGTTGCTCTGTTTGATGTGCATAAAGGATCTTTCACCCCCATGTTTTCCTATCAAATCAAGATACAAGTTCAGAAAATAATAAAAGATACTGCCAATCAATTGGTTTGGATTGCTACCAGGGGAAAAGGAATTTACCGGTATGATTGTCGTTCAAAAAAAATATCCCATCTTAACGGTAATTTGACAATTGTCTGGGATTTGGCCTATGATGAACAAGGAAATATTTATGCAGCCACACATCAGAACGGACTTGTATGTTATACCAAAGAAGGACATATCTTCGATTCTTATTCAAACGGGCAACAAAAAAACAATTATATTGCCGACAATGAAGTGAAATCACTTTTTTATGAAGATGGAATTTTATGGGTAGGAACCTGGCAGGGAGGATTTTACCGGATTGATTTGAAGAAAGGCAATACCACTTCATTTTTTTCTCCTGACAATTCGTCATATATTCCTCATTTGCGTGTGGTTGTACCCTATTATAAAGAAGAACTTTTGCTGGGAACAGATGAAGGAGTATATGTTTTTGACAGAACTACCGGAAAAGTCCGTTCGCTGGATGCTTCTTTACAACCCGGATTAAGTGACCGGGCAGTACATAGCATCCATGTGGATCATTCGGGTGGTATCTGGATCGGCACTGTAATCGGAGGTGTTAATTATCTGCCTTTTCTCCGGAAGAAAATAGAAACTTATACTCCGTTTTTTACGGGTAAAATAAATTTTTCAGGAAAGATTGTTACCTCTTTTCAGGAGGATCAACAAGGAAATTTGTGGATCGCCACAGAAGACGGAGGGTTGAACTATTTCGATCCCAGGCAAAAAACTTCCAAAATATATCTTCCCCGGAAAGAGAAAAACAGTTTGAGTTATCACAACCTGAGATCTTTATTACTCGATGGAGACTATTTGTGGATTGGTACTTTTTCCAAAGGAGTAGACCGTTTGAACCTGAAGACCGGAATGTTTACCAATTACCACAACATAAAAGAAGACACTACATCTTTGAGTGATAATAGTGTGTATGCCATGTTGAAACACAGCAATGGTGATATTTATTTGGGTACAGTATGGGGATTGAACAAGTATAATCCTGTCACAGATAATTTCACACGAATACCTGAAATCAACAGTGATGCACAGATACACGATATTATGGAAGACGGAGATGCTAATATATGGTTGGGCACTTACAATAGAGGAGTTTATTGCTATCAATATAAACAAAAAAAATGGGTACAATATTTTCCAGGATCAGAGCAAGACAGATTATCTTTCAACAGGACAATTTGTCTTTTTTCCGATCATGCAAAAAGATTGTGGGTGGGCACATATGGAGCAGGTTTGAGTTTCTTCGATCCATCCCGGCAACTTTTTTTATCATACCAGGGAACAGAAGAATTAAAGACTGCTACGATTTATTCCATAGAAGAAGATCCATCAGGGAATCTTTGGTTAGGAAGCGATATAGGTCTTTTCCGCCTTGATCCTAATAAGCCAGAAAGCCTTCAACTTTTTACAAAAGAAGATGGTTTGCAGGAAAATAAATTTTATTTTAATTCAGTATTGAAAGCAAAAGACGGAAAATTTTATTTTGGCGGAATCAATGGATTTTCTTCTTTCAATCCGGAAGAAATCGAAACAAATCCTCACAAACCAGTGGTACAGATTACCTCTTTTTTATTGTATAATACAGAAATGTTTGCCGGAGAGAATATTGTATTTATGGATACATTAAAACTCTCTTACAAGCAGAATATGCTTGGATTTTCATTTTCCGCTTTAAATTATGAAATTCCCGAAAAGAACAGATACGCATATTGGCTGAAAGGAGTAGATGAAGGTTGGGTATATACGGGAAATCATTCGGTATCTTATGCCAATTTACAACCAGGTCGTTATTTGCTCAGAGTAAAAGCTGCGAATAATGATGGTTTGTGGGGTGAACAGGAAAAGCAATTAATGATTATTATTTCTCCTCCGTTTTGGAAAAGTACAATAGCATACCTCTTGTATGTGTTTCTCTTTTTTGTCATTGTTTTTTTTATTCTGAAGGGTACTTATCGGTGGATTCATCGTAAAAATCTGTTGAAGATGGAATATATTCAGCAGGAAAATGAACATCAGATCTACAAACAGAAACTTGATTTTTTTACGCAGATAGCACATGATATACGTACTCCATTGAGTCTGATCAAAGGACCTTTGGAAGAGATTCTGAAGACCGACAGGAGCAAAGAATATACTGATAAAATGTTAAAAATCATACAAAAAAACACGAACTACCTGATTCGGCTGGTTGATCAACTTTTATTGTTCCGTAAAATAGAAAGTAAGGGTATGGATTTGATGTTTGAAAAATGTGATGTAAATAGTCTGTTGTCGGATATATATGATCGTTTTCAGGCTTATCCTGAACAAAAACATATTGTTTTTACATTGAAAATGCCGGATACTCCCACATATGTATGGATCGACCGTTTTGCATTTGATAAGATTGTCTCTAACATATTGTTTAATGCGTTTAAATTTGCAAAAGACTGTGTTAAAATACAACTTCTTATATTGGAAGGGAAAATGATATTGCGAGTCAGTGATAATGGATCAGGAATCCCTTCTTCCATGTACAAACAAATATTCGCACCGTTTTATAGTGGTGATAGTGAACATGGAACCGGCATTGGTTTATCCCTTGTAAAACAACTTGTAGATCAACTTCAAGGAACGATTCATGTTGAAGAGACTGAAGGGGGAGGGGCTACTTTTGTATTACAGATTCCATTATATTTAAAAGAGTATGAGAATGATCCTCAGATTGTATTGACGGATATACCGGAAACATTATCTGAAAATGAAACTGATCAATCGGATAAATATATGATACTTGTAGTGGAAGATAATCAGGAACTTAGAAAATTTATTGTTTCTTTGTTGGAGGAGCAGTATCGTGTATGTCAGGCTGAAAATGGAGGAGCTGCCATAGAAGTGTTGAAATCGGAAATCATTCATCTCATTATCAGCGATGTAATGATGCCAGGAATGGATGGCTTTGAATTATGCGCTTATGTAAAACATGAAAAATCATTGTGTTATATACCCTTTATCATGTTGACGGCAAAAGTTTCGGAAGAGGCTCATATTCAGGTTTTGGAACAAGGAGCAGATGCTTATATCAGCAAGCCTTTTTCCGGGAAAGTGCTTCTGACTCAAATTGAAAATCTGCTTCAAAACCGGCTGATGTTGTATCAGAATTATCTCTCGACTCCTTATGCAAATATTGATTTAACAAGTTTGAATGGGCAGGACAAACTATTTATAGAAGAATTGAACAAACGAATTGAAAAAAATCTGGCAGACAGGGATGTTGAGTTTTCAATTAATTCTCTTGCGTCTGAATTGGGTATGAGTCGTTCTGTCTTGTATCGCAGAATCAAGGGAACCTTTAATCTTTCTCCCAATGATTATCTGAGAAACTATAAATTAAAATATGCAGCTTATTTGCTCAAAGAAAGAGGACTGCGTGCTAGTGAAGTGGCTGATAGCTTAGGTTTTAGTTCATCTTCGTATTTTTCGAGGTGTTTTAAGGAACAGTTTGGAGTTACTCCTAAAGATTTTATACAGGATCATTTTGATGATCTGGGGAATTAAGTTTTTAATTAATTAAGAATATATAATGCACCTCTGAAAAATGAAAGCCCTCATTCTCCAATATGGTAGAGAATGAGGGCTTTACAAATTTACCAGGCATTTGAGCCTGTTGGAACTAATTTATCTATTCTGACTTATTTTTCTTTTACGAATCATTGCATAGGTACCAGTAAGTACTAATAAAATGTATATGGCATCTTTTGCGGGAACTTCAAGTACTCCTGACTCATTCTCATCAAGAGCCCTGCTACCTCGTAATGCAGGTTCATCTGAACCCTGAAGCCAGGACTCGGTTCTTTCCCGCATAGAATCATAACTATTTACTGCAAATATCTGTCCTGCAAAAAACAAACAGACTGTCAGGGCTATTATTTTTGTTGTTTTCATCATTATGTCAATTATAAATTAAGAATTAAAAAATTGAGAAATAGAAATTGAATATTTTCCGGTATTATTTCCGGTTGAAGAATATTTTTTCTATTTCCACTTTTTTCGATTCATAGATCTTCGTCACGAGATAAATCCCTTCATTTGCAGGTTTGGGTATTTCAATACCCTGCAAGTTGAAGTAATGGATTTTAATTACCTGATCGTTAGTCGTGTTTGTTTCCAGTGTAGTTTCCTGTTCTTCTACGCCTATGGCCCGCAATTCACCTGCATCGATATCTTTTACAGCGATTTTTGCTTCAAATGGTTTCAATGATTTACTATTTGATAATACAGTACCTATATGTTTGTCATTGAATTTACCATTGGTTGAATAGTTGTACAGATAATAATTTCCTGCTCCGGTGATGGATGTGACATTTGCTACAGAAGGATTGGCAACTAACGTGTAGCCGCTATTTAATTCAGTAACCGGATTTGTCGTATTTTTTAATATCGGATTGGCTGTGGAAATAAACGTTACTTTTTTCCCTTCGAAATCATTTGGAAATTGGATGGCATATCCTTTTCCCGGCCCAAAAGAGGTGCTGTAGGCAAATGTGTTGGATACTCCATTATAGCTCTTGAGCCAGAAATCACCGGTAGATGCAGAACCGGCAGATCCGTCGCCATCGTAAATATCCAGTATCGCTCCATCTACAGTTCCTTCGAAGTCGGCGCAATAAATACTTACGATATCAAATGGGAATCCGATAGGGTACCATTGTTTGGGTGTAAACTCCTTCTCATATTTCACTACACCCTTTACTGTCAGGCCTTCTTCCGTAATTCCGGAAAGTTGTCCGGTAGAACTTTCGGTAGATTTGAAAATGATATCTCCATAGTCACCTTCATAATATTCTTCAAGGGTTTTTATTTCAGTGGCTTCAATTGTAAAGTTGTTTCTTTTGATATTGGGTGCAATAACCATGGCTCCGGAGAATACATTGGGTTGTACGATTGGAGCTACCACATCTTTTGTGAATAACTTTTTGTAGAAACCGAAATGAGCATTGACATCATTTGCTCTATAGGTAAGATCGTATACAGGCACCAGTTCCCATCCGTTATCTGTTGCCCAGGCGGCACAAACATCAGCTTGTTCCACATTAGCTACTAAAACATATACATAACCTGTTTCGGAGGGTTTAATACTGATGACCGGAAGAGGCCCCGGTTTATATGAAGATTTTGCATTGATGGAAGTAAATTTCCACCCTGCAAAATCAGAAGGTATATTTCCTAAAGGCATTTTGTCTATCTCATCAGTAGTTTCTCTATTCAGGAAGACTTTATTTCCGGCAACAAGTTCAGATATTGTGTAGTTTTCCCCGATAGTTATTATCTCAGGAGTAATTTCCGGAATAACAGGTTTGAAATATGCAATTAATTTCCTTGCGCCACTTACTTCAAATTCATATTCTTCATCAGTAGAAACAGGTATTCCATTTTCACTCCAGTAGGCAAATTCGTAGTTTTCTGCAGCAGTTGCTTTGGCAGATAAATTTTCACCAATACTTACGATTCCACCTCCGGATATATTTCCTCCTGCAGCCGGGTATCTTGACAATTCCACTTTGACTTTTGAATCGGCATACAATTTAGCGATTTGAGTTTCATTCAATGCTTCGTGGAATATCTGAATATCGTCAAACAATGAACCGCCGCCATGGGAAGCTCCATTCAATCTCAGATTCTTTAGTTCTGAGTTTGCTAAAGTATATACGCCATTGGATGCCTGTAATACATTATTAATATAAAGATGTAGTGTATTACCCGCTTTTACAATCGTATAATGTGCCCAATTGTATATGTATGAGGATGGAGTAAGTGTAGAATTCAAATTCTGATCACTTCCTGCATTGAATTGTAAAGATGGTTTGTTGCCCGCCCACCAAGCATCGAAACGCATGGAGAACTTTCTTCCGGACGACATATTATCAAAATCCAGAACAGCCGGAAAAGGATTTGCTCCTTGTGGTTGTGTTTTTATTTTAGTCCAGAATGAAATAGTGAAATTGCCGTTTCCAACTAAAGAGGAAGGTTCATTCATCATCCTGAAACCTCTGATTTCCGGAGCTGCATCTCCTTTATTTGTTGTTCCATTCAGTATATTCGGAAGATATAAAACACTTCCTCTTTCATCATCACTTACGATAGACGCATCATTCTTAGTTGTAAAATTTCCATCTGTAATAACTCCTGTGATATTACCTATTACAGGTTCCATCTGATTAGAGTTATCAATGGCATCACAACTGTACTTCAGGAATGGATCAGGCATTGTGATTCCTGTTTGTCCGTATAATAAAGCAACCTGTTCTTCAGATAAAGCTTCGTGGAATATCTGAATGTCATCGAGCAACATACCACCACCATGAGCCGTTCCGTTGAATCTTAGATTTTTCAATTGAGAATTAGCGATGTTATAAGCTGTATTCATCGCAATCAATTCATTGTTAATAAATAACTTAATAACAGTTCCTTTTTTTACAATTACATATTCCAACCATTGATCCAATTTGCTTGCAGATGTATACCAGGTATTCAGGTCTTTATCGCCTCCTGATCCTCCGTTGAATCGGATGGAAGTTTTGTCTGCATTGGCACTCCAAAAAGCATTGATACGCATGACAAAACTTCCGCTTGTCATTCCATCAAAAAGCAATAGAGGAGGGAATCCGTTTAATCCGGCAGAAGATGTAGGAGCTTTAGTTAATGCCCAGAATGAAATGGTATAGTTGCCATCTCCAACCAAAGCATCAGTAGAAGAAATCCTCAAGCTGCGGATCTCTGGGTTACTATCTCCTTTATCAGAAGCATTTAAAAAGTTAGGTAAAAACAATACAGATCCACGTTCCGGATCACTTACAATACTAGCGTCGTCACTTGCGGTGGCATTCCCATCGGTAATAGTTGCTGTAACACTTCCTATGGACGGAGCCACCTCATTGGTATTGGTGATGTCATCACAACTATACTTCAAATAGGGGACAGGAAGAGTAACATCGGCGTTAACTCCATGTATCCATGTGACAATGAAACATGTCAGAAAGAATAGAGATTTTTTCATGATGGATGATTTTTAGAAATTAATAAATAATAATTGTACAATGATTTTTTTTAAGTCATTTTTTGTGTAAAATTAAAACCATCTTTATGTAATAGGATATACTGTTTGTTCAATAAAAGATAGTTTTTGTACTTTAAATGAATCAGACCGGAAATTATTCTTTTTTGATCAGAAATTATCTTTTAACGCTTGAAGATATCTGTGGGATTAGTGTAGTACTATAATGTGGGGTAGGGGTTAATACAATATGAAAGCCCTCATTCTCTTTGGCATTGGAGAATGAGGGCTTTGCAAAATAATGTATTGCCGCGACCCAGCGCTTTTCTATTTAAATTTTAGAATGAAATTTAAATAGTTTCTTAATCAACTAATAATTTTAAATGGCAATTTCCCTTTTTTCCATACAAATGGATCAGGTATAGACCAGTTCTTAGTTTTGTTAAATCGATATAGGTATCATTCTTATTGATTGATGCCGAGAAAATCTGTTTTCCGTCTGATGAATACAGAAAGAGATTTTCATACGTATCAGGCGAAAAAACAACTCTGGCATTTTCTCCTGAATGAATGGGATTGGGATATATGAATGCCTTTGTATGAAGCGGAGCTTCTTTCAATGTAGTAGAATTATCTGTGACAGTCAGGTCTTCCGTGGTACTTTTTTGTAGATTTCCTCTGATCACAGTTCCGGTAATTTTTGTTTCTCCTTTGGAAAAACCGGAGATATTTCCGGTATTATCTATTCCGGCAATATTTTTATTTTCTATATAAACCTTATGATTTACAGCAGAGAGATTGAGGATGCAGCCATCAGACATCATTGCTTTTGCCTGGTAGGTAATATCTTTTCCTTTTTCTACGGAAGATTCTGATAAAATTAATGAGACATTTTCCAGGGCAATTACTTCTATTTCGCAACTACTTTTGATCATTTTCCCCAAAACGCTTACTTCTGCTTCAATGATGACTTTTCCCGTTTTTTCGGCAATAACAGATCCGAAGGAATTGATTTTTGCGATACTTTCATCCAGGCTTCGGTATAAAATGCTGATGTCTTTTGTTTCCGGAACAGAGCCATCGCTCATTAAGATATTCATCCAGGTCCCGGTTGCTTCTCCGGCTTCTATTTTATTGGCATAGGGGTAGATATTGACAGATGATAAAACATACTCTATTACCTGAATGCTTATGTTCTTTATCAGTTCTGTCTGATTTAAGCGGACGGATACCTCTACTTCTGCAGTACCTTCTTTCAATGCCGTTATTTTTCCTATGGTATCGATTGTCAGGACAGACTCATCTTTTGATCTGTAATGGATGTCGGCAATACTTATGTTTGCATCACTTTGGTCGGACATTTTGCCTGATACGCTTATTTTAGCAAAATGATTGGCTCTGACCGGGTTTTTATCTGAAGATAAGCTAATTGTACTTAAAACAATATAAGGATTTGATATTTCAGATCTGAAGAAGATATCATATGCTTTTTGGAGTGTTTCATAGGCCCGTTCAAGATCTTTGTATGCGATGTTTTCTGTTTCTGCAATATTTTCTGCAAAGCTGATACTTTGGTTGAATCGTTGTATAGCATAGTCAGGATACCTCCCGCTTTCGTAACCTTCCTGTGCATTTTTTATCAAATCTTTTGAACTGCTGATCAGTTGGTTCAAGTCGGTATTTTTTACAGGCCTGAGAACTTTCCCATCCAAAAAACATAGTGATTGGATATTTGTTTCTGCGGGAGATGTTGTATTCAAGAGGTGTCCGAAACTGATGTATGGTTTTCCGGAGGTTTGTTCCAGACTGAAATCGTCAAAATAGATAGTGAAATTACCGTCGCCGGTCCAACCATTGTGGTAATACAGTTGCACTCCATTGGTACTTGTTCCGGTCGTAAAATTGCAGGTATATTTTTTCCAGTCTCCGCTCACAGAAAGATTAGATATTTCGGCTCCGTTTATGTATAAACCTCCATTCATTTTTGTTTGTCCCCAAGCACTAACTATTTCTAATTTCGCCCAGAATGAAAAGGTATAAGAAGTGTTGGGTTGTACTTTTATATCTCCCATGAATCTGCCATTCCAGCCATTTTCCCATTTCATAGAGTTATTACCGGAGTGTTTAGTGTTTGAAACCACCGATACGCCGGTATATCCATCATGTCCCCAATATGCAGATGCTTCTTTATTGGTAAATGTTTCAAAACCAGGGTCTTGTATGATGTCATCTTTATCGATATTTAGTGTAGACAAAAAAACGGAATCCCGATAAAGGGTGGCATTGTTATCATCAACAGTAATGCGATAACTTGCTGGTTGACTATTGGCTATATCTGCAAGTTTTTGTCCGGTCTTTTGATCATAAACTGCATCTTTTTTGATGTCAACAGCCAGTCGTTTTCCTTGATTCAATCGCATGTCAACTCCCAGTCCAGATTCTTTAGATAAACTTTCTCCATTGATTTCAAAAGAAAATGTTTTTCCAGGATTAAAAGAACTTCCGGATAGCATGTAACCGAAGACAGAACCATCAGAAGTTTTCAGATTCAGATTTTCGTTCGCTATTTTGTAAGTTGATTTTTCCGGATTAACAGAAAATTCTGTCCATGCTGGTTCCGAATGGATCGGTAAATATTGATTTGCCTCGTAAATTGTGTTCCCAGACAAAGAACCCGGTTTCGGGTTATCTTGTGAATATGTCAAAAACGAATGTGATAATCCGCTTAGAAGGAAAAAAGATAAAATGTAGTGTTTCATGATTATATATTATTTTCTTGTTCTGAAAGGAGCAACAGGATAGTCGTCTTTTGAATATAAATTAGGTACTGCATAATTCTTCCAGAAGTAGCGGGCAGATACGGGAGTTGTTATTTTATCAGACCATAACAGTATGGTATTCCCTTCTATTCGGGCATTTGCTAATTGGTAAATATTGTCGTTTCCGGCTATTTCAAATAACTCCGGCATCTCACCTGAGGTAATTTTCAAACCTTTATCGGCACAATCGAAAAAAATGCGGATTTTGTCTCCTTCAACTTTCATTTCTCTATATATTGGACTGGAGAAACTTTTATTTTTACCATATACATTAGACAGGGCAATATCTCCCAAGCGACTTCCTACAAGAAATTTATTTTTTGGATGAATATCGCTTTGATCACCACAATCGATGGTTACAGCCAGTCCTGAGTTGCTTAATTCTTTGGAAATATTTTCCTGTATTTCACGGAATTCTCTCCAATCCGAAGAAAAAGAGGTGAGTTGGACAATATAAAAAGGAAGATAATTGTTTTGAAAACCTTTTCTCCAATCTTTTACCAATTCCTTCATCAGGTGATTATATGTTTGCTGGCGGTTGACATTGTTTTCTCCCTGATACCAGATAAATCCTGAAATTTTATAAGGAAAAAGAGGATAAATCATGGAGTTATACAAACAGCCTGCTTCTGTTCCGGAAGGACTACCATACGCATTTTTTATGTCGGGATTTTGATTAAATATGGTAGGATTAAGCCATTCTTCTGCATTTGTACCACCTTCGTATGAACCAATAATACCTATCGGAACACCTAATTCCAATTGAAGTCTACGTGCAAAATAATAACCCACAGCTGTAATATGTTGCATGTTGTCAGGAATAACACCGTATCTCCAAAAACCTCCGGAGATATCCGTTTTGAGTGTTTGGCTTCTTTCCACAGGAACCTCAAAAATGCGGATATTGGAATTATTGTCACTTTCCACTGTCCACCGATCAGCTTCACCCAGGCGCATTTTCATGTTGGATTGTCCAGAACACACCCACACTTCCCCAATGAGGACACTTTTGATTTCGATGTTGTTACCTACTTTGATAGTATAAGGTCCGCCGGCCTGAGGTGTTTTCAGGGTAGTTGACCATTTGCCATTTGCATTTGCAGTGGTAGATATCAATGTGTTATCCCAGGATGCGATGATACTTATATTACTTCCGGCAGTGGCAGTTCCCCATATAGGAACAGAACTTTCCCGTTGCAATACCATACCATTAGAGAAAAATTTAGGCAGGGCAATATTTTGAGCCTGGATGACAATGCCTGTTACATTGGCAATGCAAAAATAAAATAGGAAAAAAAGCCTCTTTAAGAGAAAATTCATTGTGTTTTTGATGTAAATCATAAGTCTTTGATATTAGCTGTTTGTTACAAAATTAGTGATAATATATAACTTAGATGTTAGTTATCAGATCAATATTGGTTGAAATATGGTTATTTTGAGAAAAGGTTTTGAGGTGTGAACAGTAATTATTGTTTTCTGAACATATTTTATCCATACAGTTTTTCCAGATGACTTATTTTTGAGATATAATTTAATGCCGGAAGTCTTATGAATCTATCAGAGGCAAATAAGGAATAATTCTTTAAAATAATAGCAAGACATCATTTTTCCTCTTTTTTGAGTGATAATTAGTAGTAAACATGAACGAAAATGTGTTATAGTCCCGATTATTTTACAGCAAACAGTATAACATCCACTTCGAAAGTCAATAGCATTTCTCCTTTTGCCAAAGGAGTAAAGAATCGGTGGAGGAAGAAAATAATTAAGTCAGGGAATTTATCAGAACTTTTCCCATCTTACAATATCGAAAATATTCTTTCTGGGAGTAGGTTGTGGCAAATGTTGTTTGTCTGGATAACCCAATGGCAGAAGAGCGATTGGTTCGATATGTTCCGGTAGATTAAATTCCTTTTTGCATAAATCCGTATCAAAATTACAAACCCAACAGGTGCCTAAGCCTTTTTCTGCCGCAGCCAGACAAATGTGTTCGATGGCAATGGACAGATCCACATCGGCATGATCTTTTTCGTCAAATTTTCGTTTCCATGATTGTTGATGGTCTGCACAGGCAATAATATAAACAGGAGCTGTTTTAAACCACTCCCGGCCATAGCAAACTTGCAATTTTTCTCTATTGGCAGGTTCCCTGACAACAATGAAAATCCAAGGTTGCATATTGCAGGCAGAAGGAGCTAAGCGGGCGCTTTCCAGTATATAGTCCAGTTTATCCGGTTCTATTTCCTGTGAGGCATAATTCCTTACAGAGCGGCGTATAGTTAAAACTTCATGGAATGTCATAATTTTTCTTCGATTTTATATTTGTTACGATCAGTTGCATTGCGGGAAATAATTTCTCCGAGGAAACCAGCGAGAAATAATTGAGATCCAATAATCATAGTTGTCAGTGCAATATAAAAATAAGGACTGCTGGTTACTAATGGGGCTCCGATTCCTTTGGAAAGAGCAATAATCTTATTGGCTCCGACAATAATAGCGGAGATCAGACCTAATAAAAACATTACACTACCAAGGAATCCAAAGAAATGCATCGGTTTTTTTCCGAATTTAGACATAAACCAAAGCGTAAGAAGGTCTAAATATCCATTGACAAACCGGTTCAATCCGAATTTTGTTTTGCCATATTTGCGGGACTGGTGTTGCACTACTTTTTCCCCGATCTTATTAAATCCGGCAATTTTAGCCATATATGGGATATTCCGGTGCATATCGTTATAAATTTCCAGGTTTTTCACAACCTCTTTCCTGTAGGCTTTCAATCCGCAGTTGAAATCATGCAATTTGAGTCCCGAAAATTTGCGGGCAGTTGCGTTGAATAATTTGGTAGGAATTGTTTTACTTAACGGATCATAGCGTTTTTTCTTCCAGCCGGAAACCAAGTCATAACCCTCATCTGTAATCATGTGATAAAGCCCGGGAATTTCATCAGGACTATCCTGCAGGTCGGCATCCATAGTGATAACAACATTTCCCTCTACTGCTTGAAATCCGCAATGTAAAGCCGGCGACTTTCCATAATTTCGCCGGAACTTAATTCCTTTGACTTCCGGATGTTGATTTTTCAGGTTCCGGATAACCTCCCAGGAATGATCTGTACTTCCATCGTCTATAAAAATTACTTCAAAGCTGAATCCGTTTTCATGCATTACCTTTTCAATCCAGTTATAGAGTTCTGGAAGAGATTCTTCCTCATTAAATAAGGGGATGACGACAGAAATATCCATATTTTAAGCGTGTTTATTGGAGTTATCCGTAAAAATTCCGATCTTTTTTTTCTTTGCAATAAAAGCAACCGGAATAGAGAGTATAATACCCAAAAATATAATCGTAAATATACTCTGAATAGTTGCAGAGATTGGAGTTATTGTGTTTTCGCTCAGCATTGTTTTCATGGATTCAACTTCTTTACTGACAGGTTGTACTGTTTGAAGAAATTGCAAAATGAAATCATTAGGGGAAATTACGTATTGAAAATAAAGATATTCCGGAATGGAAATAATCAAAGAAGCATAAAAATATAACATCATCCCGAATTGCCAGGCATGAAATACTCCTATCTGGTTATCCAATGCTTTTTTTCTATATTGTATCGTGAACCAATATGCCAGAAAGGGAATCCCCAATGTAAGCCAGTTACTGATAACCACTAAAATCTGCATCCGGGTGATTGTAAGGGCAAAACTGATAAGCCAGTATATACCGAATAGTAAACCATATTGCATGGCATATTTTACCAGCTGTGTTTTGTCCTCTCTCATTCTTCTTATTTAGATTTTTAAAAAATAGCCCCCTAAACCCCTAATCAGCAAGATAATTAAGTTATGTGTTACTGAATCAGTAACGATTTACGAATACGTCAATTATTTTAACTTGTTATGTTTAGTATTGGGATCGATAACTTAGATACAAAGGTACAAATATTATTGGTTTGTGTTATTAAATGGTTTCATTTTTTATGATCTCTATCTCATTCTATTTCCATAACCAACAAACTAATCGGGTCACGCGAGGGAATTTCACCCTTGCGTTCCCACGGAACCGTACGTGACAGTCTCCCGTCATACGGCTCTTCATGTTATTAAACCACCGAAAGTTAATCATTTGTTTTGCGATTACTTTCATGGACGTACCAATTCCCAGTGGGCAAAGAGCATGGGCTTTTCCTTGTACCGGGTTTTCAGGTAGCGCAACGCTTCTTCTTTCCGGAGTCGCTTCTCCCATCTTACCCATTTGAGCTGCCTGTCGTTTAACCCGTTCCATACATTCCGCATATCTCCCCGGCGGAACTTGTGGTAGTAATTGATGATACCACTGATTACCGGATTGATTTTAGCTGCGATATGTTCCAACGTTGTCCGACATTTATGTATGTTCATGTCCCTGAACTTTTGCCTGATGGCGTTCTTCGATTTTTGGCTGACCGAGATGCCCGGCATGCCAAAAACTTCCCCATTGTGTTTGTATGCTCCCGGTTTAATAGTGAATCCGAGAAAATCAACACCTTTGGGATAGCGCTTCTGCGCCCGTCCCCTGAAGTCAACAATCTTGGTCTTCACCGGATGCAGGGTGAGCCGGCAGTCTTTCATGCGCCGGGTGATTTGCCGGAGCATATTTTCGGCTTGCTTTTCGCTCACACAATGCACCACAATGTCATCGGCATACCTTTCAAAGGGCTTTTCAGGATGGTTCTTTTCCATCCATTTGTCGAATGCCACATGCAGGTAAAGGTTGGCCAGCAGTGGGCTGATTACCCCTCCTTATGCATAGTGTCGCATAAGCTACCTTGAGGTGTTCCCTTCAAGGTTTGGGCGATTGTCCCGTCTTTGCGGAGTACTCCCGCTTTGAGCCAACGTTCTACATACATAAGTACCCATTTGTCCGGACAGTAGTGTTTCACTGCTTTCATCATCAGTTCATGGTCGATGTTGTCGAAGAAGCCTTTAATGTCAAGGTCGATGGCAAAACCATAGCTGATGGAGTTGCTACTCGCCTGTTTGACAAGCTGCGGAAAATAACTGTCCGAGGTTAGACGGTTCCATAGCTTATAGATAAGGTTATACTGGTGTTTTTCCAAATACGCCCAATCCATATCGTCTATGCCGGCTCCACCCTTGTTGGCTTTTACCTTTGCATACGTTTGCCAAACCATTATTCTGGTTATTGGCTGTGATTTTGTTTCTTCGTAATCAATCATCCCTTACGGTTGTTCATTATTCTAAAACTTAACATGCTTAGCCCTTCGCTCCAAGTTCATTACAAACACTTCTTCATTACTACGACTAAGTCTGCCCCTTGCAGTTCATCCACATCCTTTGATGTCCGCTTCCTCATTCGATTTGACGGAACACTGCAAGGTTCACTTGTTCCTTATACAGCCTGGATACAGGTCTTGCCAACTTAACCCCGGATGCCGTGTCCCCAGTAATCAGGTGTCCGGTACACTTGTCGCAGATACGAACGTAGCTACCTGTTTTTGACATCACTTTATCCGCTTACGAGGCTTCGTCATTGGTTCACTTGCGTTCAACTCCTTGTACCCGCACCTGCGGAAATTGTTGTTTCCGCTTTTTTGAAAGATAGATTTTCGGCATAAGGCAAAGCGAACAACGCACGCAAAACAACTGTAACCCACAAATCTTTTTCGATAATGACTTGTGCCAGTTTCGTTTCTTCGCTCATCTGATTGATTAGCTCAATCTTTTCGTTTTCGAGTAGTTGCAGGAAAATCATAACGCTAAAAGTATTTTTCGAATCCAAACGGGTGTCAATTTTATGTCCGTTTCAAATTCTTGTTTTGTGATATTTGAAAAATGTTCTTTGATAATGGCCAATTGCTCGTTTGTGATGTTATTTTCGCCGATTTCCCGCAATGCAGAAACAATAAGCATTAAGTATTCCGATTTATATGCCAATCGCTTCACTTCAGAAGTGTGCTTGAATAAAATGCCTTTTCCCTCGCCAATTCGTACTTTCCTCGCTGTTCCGTCTGTTAAATAAATGACATTTGCAGGAACTTGTGTTGATAAATTCAGTAAATTAAGTGCGTGTAAACCTGTGGGTACAATACGAGCCTTGTCTCGCTTAGCAATGGATTTGGCGATTTCGTCAAGCGTTGGTTTGCCTAAAATTTTCACGCCATACAACTCTTTTTCTTTCTTTGGATACCAATAAATACCATTAGCGAGCCGTACAAGTAAACCCGAATTTGTCAAGCGTTGCAACGATTTTTTAATGGCTTCGGGTGTCCCCAAATCGGCAAAATCGTTAAGAAAAAATATTTTTCCTCGCTTGACTTTTTTTATTTTTAATTCTATTTGGGTTATTGTTGTTTGCATATCTGTTTTATTTGTTTGTCCCCGATTTATCATATTTTGGGGACAAAATTTTGGATGCAAAGATACATTTTTCTGAATAGAAAACGACATAAATCTACAAAGAAGCAGTAATAAAACAAATCATTACTGCTTCTTTAAATAGACAAAGGGTTAATCATCCCATATATTTGAATCAGACCACTGAGTTTTTTCATCCTGATTCTCATTAGATACAGAGTGGTCTTTGGTTATATTCACCGTAATAGGCTCATAATCAAAAGAGTGTATGCCTTCGTTGTTGTAATCTGTATGATGTACAGTTCCTTTTTCTTCATCATATTTGTGATTGTTTGCACTTCCCATATTATTTTCGCTTAACTTCTGTCCTTTTACAGAAGGTTTTAATTTTCCTCGCTCTAACGGCTTCGCGAGTGTCTTTCCTATCGTTGTTGCAAATATAAGTCAAACGCTGTTTTTACGCATTATCGCTTACACTTGCAGCTGAATGTGTGGGAACCACGTACAACCACTTGTAAATCTGAACGCATCGCTAAAAAGGATACCTTAAAGTCGTCTTTGACGACATCAATACCGACATTTTGTTTGATAAATTCCTTGTTCATAACTTTTTGTTTTTTTACCGGAATCTTCCACACAACCTTTTCTCGTTTGTTTTACGCGAGATAATAGCATCTATGCCATTTCCCTAAGTACTTTGGCCAAGCTCGTTGGAATCAAAAGGATGGAAGCTGTTTCTGCTGTGACAATATCGTTCCTAACGTATCTAGGCTGCAATCGCTTTCCATCCTCTTCCGATAATGATTTTCTACAAAGTTACTATTTCTATTTTTTACTTTACAAAGGTACGAGAACGCAAGTTAGGTGTTCGCTCTATTATGATAATGACTGATTTTCATTTTATTGCCAATATCTTCGTGATAAATAAATAATTAATTAATTTCTTGTACTTTATGTTGTCAATATTTGATAATAAATCTTTTGGCGAAATGATTTTATATTTTTCTTGATTTACCAAGCAACTTCGCCAAGTTGTTTCCATATCTTCACTGCTTTGCAGATAGTTTTTATTCAACAAATCACTATTATTGGAAAAAGCTTTCCACCAGCATCTCTATTAAAAACATTGCTGTGTTTAATCAGATTTTTTGCATTATTACTTTGTTGTGTTTCGTATTTTCCTTTTCTTCGTGTCATATTTTCACTATCTTATATTCAATTTTATGCTTGTCTAATAAACTCATAATTGCATTCACTCTTTCTTCACGACCTATTGTTGATTTTTTATAAATATTTGCTATCAGCAGTTTAGGTTTCTTTTCAAGAATAAAATTCGTGCTATGTTTAGACATTCCTAAATCATTTTTAAGTTGTATCAGTTGTTTGTAATAATTTCCGATTCATATTCAGTTATAAATTCTCCATATTTTTTCATTTGTCCAATAATCTCAGGGATTTCCTTGTTTTGGATTTCATCGTTTCTTAAACGATTATCTGTAATCCCTTTTAGTTCTACAAATGATAATTTACCATTAGAAAGTTCAATTAAATCAATCCTCAATTTTTCATTTCCTTATTTGTTTTGGCATGTAGTGATTATTAGCATTACTGGCCCTCCTTTTTCGCAAATATAAAAATTATATTCCAAAGTTTATTATCTTAAGCTAAAAACCTGTACTTTTGGGCTTAAAAAAAATGGATAAACAGAAAACAACATTGAGAGATTCCCGGGGAATGAGGTGGGGAGTGTTATTCCTTATATCATTTACCTTACTTTGTTCTTATTATCTGGCAGATGCGATGGCGCCTCTGGAACAGCGATTAGAGATCTTATTGAATTGGAATGCAGGAGATTATGGTTTCTTTACCAGTGCATATGGTTGGTTTAATGTTTTCCTGCTGATGATGGTTTTTTCCGGAATGTTTCTGGATTGGGTGGGAGTGAGGATTGCCGGGATTACCTCTATTGTTGTTATGATAATCGGAGCTTTGATCAAGTATTATGCTATTGTGGGAGATGTAGGTAATGATATTCTTAGCTTTCATTTGATAAATTATAAACTTTTTTCAGTTTCAAAGAGTGCCTTTTATGCCGGCTTAGGATTTGCGCTGTTTGGAGTTGGTACTGAATTGTTTGGGATAACGGCGAATAAAGCGATTATTCGTTGGTTTCGGGGAAAGGAAATGGCTTTGGCAATAGGTTTGAATACCTCTACAGGCCGTATTGGTACTGCTCTTGCGATGTTTACTCCCATTCCATTGGTTAAGTTAACAGGGAATATTGGCGCCCCGGTATTGTTTGCTATTCTGATGCTTTGTATTGGATTACTGATATTTATATTTTTCATAGTCTTAGATCGAAAACTTGACAAGGAAGAAGAACTTGCTCATGCTGACGAAGAAGAGCAATTCAAATTCGGAGATATATTTAAAATTATAAAAGTCAGAGCTTTTTGGTACATAACGATTCTCTGTTTATTGTTTTATTCAGCAGTTTTTCCATTTATCAAGTTTGCTACCAATCTGATTATGCAGAAATTTGATGTGTCGGATGATATGGCTGGTTTTATTCCGGCTCTTTTGCCGATGGGAGCATTATTTCTGACTCCACTTTTCGGAAGTATATACGACAGGAAAGGGAAAGGTGCCTCGATTATGCTTATAGGCTCTGTAATTTTATTATCGGTACACTTGTTATTCTCCATTCCCAGCCTGAATAATTTATATGTAGCTATTGCTTTGATTTTACTGTTAGGTGTTGCCTTTTCCATGGTACCGGCATCCATGTGGCCTTCAGTGGCGAAAATCATACCGGAACAACGTTTGGGAACTGCATATGCTTTGATATTCTGGTTGCAGAATTGGGGTATTATGGGAGTGCCTATGCTCATAGGAATGATATTGGAAAAGTATTGTATAACAGGGACTGCAAAGAAAATTATTGACGGACAAACAGTAGACGTTACCCTGTATAATTACACCCTGCCAATGTTGATATTTGCTTGCTTTGGTTTGGCTTCGATCTTATTTGCCTGGCTGTTGAAAGTTGAAGACCGGAAAAAAGGTTATGGACTTGAAAATGCAAATGAAGAATAATATTTAATTTGTACGATATATGTTAGATCATAAGGCATCAGTTTTATTGATATACACAGGAGGAACTATCGGAATGACAGAAAATCCGGAGACCGGTATGTTGGAGTCATTTGATTTCAGCCATTTGAAAGAACAGGTGCCTGAATTGAAACGATTCAAATTTAAGATTGATAATATACAATTTGACCCTCCCATTGATTCTTCTGATATGGAATTGGGTGGGTGGCAAAAACTGGTTCGGATCATTGAGAAAAATTATGAGCGATATGATGGATTTGTTATCCTGCATGGAACAGATACAATGGCATATACCGCATCGGCCTTGAGCTTTATGTTGGAAAATCTCAATAAACCGGTTATCCTTACAGGCTCACAACTTCCTATTGGAAAATTGCGTACAGATGGAAAAGAAAACCTGATTACAGCGCTTGAAATAGCGGTTGATAAAGATCCGTTTGGACGGGCCATTGTTCCCGAAGTTTGTATTTATTTTCAAAATCACCTGATGAGAGGTAATCGTACGACCAAAATTCATGCGGAAAACTTCAAAGCTTTTCATTCTTTTAATTATCCATTACTGGCAGATGCAGGTATTCATATCAAATATGAAAATCACTTGATTCTTTGTCCTACAGGGAGGCCACTGAAAGTCCATTATCTTCTGGATCCGCATGTGGTAGTTTTGACTTTATTCCCGGGTATTTCGCCGGAAATTGTAAAAACGGTATTGAATATTCCCAGTTTAAGAGGGGTTATAATGAAGACCTTCGGAACAGGTAATTCTCCCAATTTGCCATGGCTGTTGGATACTCTCAAAGATGCCGTTGAAAGAGGAATTGTTATTGTAAATATTACGCAATGTGCTTCCGGAATCGTAGAAATGGAACGTTATCCTTCCGGGAGACATTTGTTGGATGCAGGAGTAATTTCCGGACATGATATGACAACAGAAGCAGCAGTTACGAAATTAATGTTCCTCTTAGGCCATAATATGGAAATCAAACAAGTCAAAGCTTATATGGCTTGTTCTTTGATGGGAGAATTGACGGCGCGTTAGTTTGTCTTTAATTTAATTGCACCGTATTCGGCTAATTGTTTCAGAAATAGTAATGCACGTTCATTATAATTTTCTTCTTTCTCAGCTGTTGTAGAGAGGCAATCTATTATTTCCTGTATCTTTTTTTGTCCGTCAATGAGTTGCCATACCCGGCTACCGTTTTCATCCAATTTAACCCGGATCTCATTTTTCTTTCCAAACAGGAAAAGACGAGCCATCCAGGCTTTGCTGAATCGGGGAGTAGTAAGAATAACTTTATCATTTTCAAGGACAGTTCCGATTCCCGGTGAAGGAACCGGAACCATCTCTAAGAAATTTTGTGTCTTTTTTTCGGACATTATTTTCATTTCATTTTATCAGCCTTCTTCAAAGGAATGCGGACCATGAAACCGGCAACAACGAGTAAAACCAATATACCAACAAGGTAGGATGGATTTTGTATTCCTAATGTTTCTCCGAAGAAAATATTGAAGATAGCAAAAATAGCAATGAGTAAACCCATAAGCGCCTCTCCGGCAATGAGTCCGGACGCAAGCAAAACACTGGTGTTTTCCACTCCAGCCTGTTGGGCTTCGCTGTATTTTTTCTTTTTGACATATAGATCTAATATTCCTTTGATCAAACCTCCCACGAAGATCGCAAATACGGTATCAAAGGGTAGAT
>JAVBMQ010000238.1:0-2673 GCA_031552335.1 Bacteroidales bacterium
CGAACTTGAAGAAATGGCAAAAAACAACGAAAAAATATCCGGATTCGCATTGGCAACACACGATGTCGCCGATGAATCGTGTTACCTGCAAGGCTTCGAAATAGAAGATGGTGAAATAGGAAATGAGTTATTTCTGGAAGACTTTTATTTTTCCGACACCAAAGAAGACATGGACGATTATCAGGAACAGGTGGAAGAAAAATACCACATCATGGCCTGGGCATTGATGAAACTGCAAAAAGAAGGCGCATTTGACCCAGTTATCAAATCCTTTCCGTTCGTCGTTTCGCTTTACATGCACGACCAGGGGGAAGAAGAGTGTTTTGTACTGGAACAGAAATAAATCAGACAAAAATTCTTGGACGAAGTGCATAAAATGAACTACTTTATATCCATGTTTGCTTGGTTATCGGTCATCGTATATCTTGCTCTACCGGAGATATATGTAGCGATACATTCATTTCGTCGTGTAAAACAGCGAGAAGAAATCAGTATTATTCATTCATCGGATTCACCACTTCCGTCTCATCACTTATCTCAATGATCAAATTTTGATTTTTATCCACCCTGTAATATTCCTTTGTTTTGAGATACACACGGTTATCTCCTTTAACCATATAAAAAGAAATTTGTTTTGACATAGGAAAAGAAACCCTGTCATCGTTATCAGAGAGTATGTATTCGGAAGTGGATTCTCCCGGCAATATATAGGAACCTAAAGGAATTTCTCCAAAAGAAATATTCTCTAATCGTACATTATGGACTTTATTTGTTACTTTTAGATAAGCATGCTCATCTTTACAGGAACTCAATAAAAGAATGAAAGAGAATAGGCAAAGAATTAATTTTGTATTCATATATAGGCTATTTATTGTTTAACAGGGATGGCAAATTCACCGAGATTACTACTAGTAGTGTTCTCTTTTACTTCCAGAGGAAAAGATAATGATGGGGTATATACAGTTGTAGTTATTCCGGAAGATGTTTTGATATCGAAAGATATAATCTGACAAACATAGACTCCGGGAGATAGTGTAAAATAATTATTTAACAGATTTGCATATTGTCCCGCAGTATTGAATGATTCCGGTTTTACATCCACATTCATAATTACCGGATAATGAATGTCTGTGCTGGTAGTCCTGAAATTACCGGATGACTCTTTCCCTTCAATGTGCAACGTATCCATAGGAAGTGAATAGGATAGATAACTATACTGATTGTTTATTTTCAAAGAAATATTAAACAAAGTGTCAGTAACGATGTATTTCCTTATGTCATTTTCTTCAACATAAGGTTTGAGAAAAAATATTACTTCTGAAAACAATGTCTTGTTAGATGAAGAGTAGATGGTAGGATCATTATATGAATAACCCGCAGAGGAATCATCCTCGGAACAGGCAAAGAATGATATCATCATTGCCATAATTATGGGTATAAACAGTCTTTTTGTCATTATTTTTATTTTATAATTAATTTCTGCTGATAATTTTTATTCTCACTCTTTATATTTACCAAATAAGAACCAGGCTTCATGTTTCCCGGTAATGTAATTGAAAATCCATTCTCATATTTTCCAGCCTGTTTATGTACCACTTTTCCATCTGCAGAATAGATATTCACAAAAATATTTTCCGAAGAACTTATTCCCGGAATAAGGATATTTACAGCCTGATTGTTTTGGGCAGGATTCGGATAAATAGAGATGTTATTTGTCTTTCCGGCAGATATGGATGGTAAAGAATTATTTATATCCATATCATACACAATAGTTGTAATAGACTTTTGCGACAGACTTATGGTATTTTCTGTATATGTTTCAGAAAGATTCTGGTCTTTGGTCATACTATTAACGGCGGAAGTTACATACTTCCTTATTTTAACAGGCTTTCCCGGAAGATCCTGAAATTCTGTATTTATTGTTCGCGTTACAGCTGCCGGATTTACATAAACCACAACAATTCTCGATTGATCCGGTGATATATAAGCTGTTCCTAACAAATGATTCATTTCTGCGGCACCGTCCAGACGGATGCGTTTATAACCCGGACGGATAAATAAACTGTAATTGCCCAGTGCCCATAGATTTGGAGTGCTTTCAACCTTTCCTCCATTGAACAGGGATGCATAGGGATTATAACCTCCGGCACCGTCGGAAGGTGTCAGGCGCATGAGGAAGAACCTTGTTTTCTGGCTATATACTTCAACGGAAAGACTGGTCCAATATGACCAGGAAGAAACGTTGGCAAATACCAGGTCGCAGTACATCAGTTTACCCATGAATAATGCCAGGTCTGTATAAGAGGCTGCGTCATAACTGGCGGGGAATCCTGTATCTGTGGTAGGAGCAGCATCTAATAAACTCCATTCTGTCTGATATGTTTTTATATCGTATTTTTTGGCAGATTCCCAAGCGCTGGAACGTGTGTTTTTCAGCGTGGCATTGGTAGAGAAAGTCCAGTAGCTATGTCCGGCAATCAATGGCTCTACAGAAGGTAGATTGCCGATATAATTGGTCGATTTTGAATCAAAGAAGTTGTAAATCTGATTAGAGGCTCTTCCTGATCCTCCATATAATTTATCCCAGCTTCCAGCTTCCGGAATCATGATTTTTGCTTTTGAATCCCTTTTTTGCAGGGAGTTATTTAAAGAAGTGACCAGTTTTTTGATATC
>JAVBMQ010000187.1:0-22218 GCA_031552335.1 Bacteroidales bacterium
GTTGCCATTAAGTACAAGCAGTTTTTAGATGAAATCGGAATCATTTCGTCTGAAGTATTGATAACGGGGCCTGACGACCGGGAAGGAGAAGAAACGGCTTACGGAGAGACTTCCAGTGAAGTAAAAGCCTTCTGGAAAAAAATGATGGACGAACATGGAACGCCGAAAAAATACGAAACGAATCTCATCAACCGGTATAAAAATGGTGACAAACCAGAAATTATCATTGTCGTCGATAAGTTATTGACCGGCTTCGATGAACCCCGCAATACAGTGATGTATATCGACCGGTCACTTACAGGACATACTTTATTGCAAGCCATTGCCCGCGTAAACCGTGTTTGTGAAGACAAGGAATACGGATTTATTATCGATTATTATGGTGTATTGAAACCTTTGAATGATGCCCTGTTGCTTTATTCAGAATATGATTCTGATGATTTGGATATGGAATCCGTTTTGCCGGATATTTCCAACGAAATAAAAAAATTACCTCAGAAACATTCAGAACTTTGGGATCTATTCAAAAATGTTCCTAATAAGAGAGACTTGGAAGCATATAGTCAATTGCTTCGCTACGAAGACAAACGTCAGGAATTTTATGAAAAATTGGCAGTCTTTGCCAGATGCCTGAAAATAGCATTGTCTTCTATGAGTTTCCATAAAGAAACAGAAGAACAACTGATTGATCACTATAAAGACGATTTGACAATGTTCATGAAGTTGCGTTCAGCCGTTCAGGAACGCTATTCCGACAGCATTGATTACCGGAAATACGAAGGGCAAATTCAAAAGCTGATTGACACTCACATCGAAAGTAGCGAAGTAAAGATATTGACAGAATTAGTCGATATTTTTGATAAGGAAAGGTTTGCTGAAGAAGTGGAGAAAATTACAGGTAAAGCAGGTAAAGCAGATACCATTGCATCCCGAACAGCCAAACATATAACTGAAAATATGGATACTGATCCGGCTTTTTACAAAAAATTCTCGGATTTATTGAAGGAAACCATTGCTGCTTACGAACAAGGACGGATAGACGAAGCCGGGTACCTGAAACAGGTTACCGCACACATGGAGGCTGTACTTTCTCATACCGATAGTGATATCCCGGCAGTAATCTCCAATAACAATACTGCCAGAGCATATTTTGGTTTGTGTATGGAAACGTTCAAACCGGTTTCGGAAAAGAAGGAATTTCCCGCAAAAGAAACAGCTTTGGATACAGCATTAGCTATTGATTCGATTATCCGTAAGTATGTCCTCGATAATGGACAAGCTGTAGTTGATTGGCCTGCCAAGTCTAATTTAATTGGCAAAATAAAAATTGAAATTGAAGATTATTTGATTGACGAAGTGAAGCGGAAATATGATATCCCGTTAACTTTTGACGAAATGGATCAGATCATTGACCGTTCGGTGGATGTTGCTAAATTGTGGTTCAAATGACAATAGATAGCTTGATATACGGAACGGCCATTATCCATTACACTATTCAATATGCTGATCGGAAAACATTGGGAATAACAGTTCATCCTGATGGATTAGTGGTTGTAAAAGCACCGATAGATACTTCAAAAGAAGTTATTAAAGAGAAAGTCAGTAAACGTGCCTCATGGATTCTGAAACAACAGGCTTTCTTTCAATCATTTGGCAGTAGGATGCCTGAACGCCGATATATCAGTGGTGAGTCACATTTATATTTAGGGAAGCAATACTTGCTAAGGGTTACAGAAGGAAAACCTAACAGTGTAAGTTTTAAAGGACGTTGTTTTGAAATTGTATGTACACCAAAATCAAAATCAAAATCAAAAGCATTAATGCAGGAATGGTACAAAGAACGGGCAAAAATCAAATTTGCTGAAATAGCAGAGCCGATCATACAACGATTCAAAAAATACGAAGTAGAACCTGCTTCTATTTATATTCAATCTATGTCCAACCGTTGGGGAAGTTGTACTCCTAAAAGAAAAATTATTCTGAATGTAGAATTGATAAAAGCACCCAAACCTTGCATTGAGTATGTCATAACACATGAATTATGCCATCTACTACATAGAAACCACACGCGAACATTCTATGAGCTTTTATCAAAAGAAATGCCGGATTGGGAGCGTTGGAAAAATAAATTGGAAAAGTTGCTGTATTAATTAGCTATACATCTCCATTTCATGTTTTTTTTACAAAGATAAGAATTCTTATTTCAACCAAAATTATTCCTCAATTGTTTTTAATACAGTATCTTACGAATATGATGAACTTCCTTAAAAGGCTCATCATACCTGTTATTTACTCAATTATAAATTCATTATTGTTTAATCTAATTATTTTGGAGGATCAGTTATGGTTCCGAATTTAAGAAAATCAGACAGTTTTTTGCCCTCATTTTTCGGCAATCTTTTTCAGGACGATTTTCCTGCTCGTTTTTTTGAAGGAAAAATGCCTGCAATCAATGTAGTGGAAAATAAAAAAGAATTCCGGATTGATGTTGCCGCGCCCGGCTTGGAAAAGGGGGATTTTAAAATCAAGGTTGATAACAACACTTTGTTGATATCAGCAGAAAAAACTGTACGAAACGAAGAAAAAGATGAGGAGGATAAGTTTCTTCGGCGTGAATTCGGCTATACATCATTTAGCCGGAGCTTTGTCTTGCCTGATGGCATTGAAACTGAGAAAATCACTGCTAATCAAAAAGATGGGGTGATTGAAATCAAACTTCCCAAAAAGGAAAGTGCTAAAGAGAACAAGGTGAAAGAAATTGAAATCAAGTAAGTGATCTTTAGTTTAGCTTATCTGAAAAAAATGCAGGTTTTATAAATTCAATGTAAATGATTGATTTTGTGAAACCTGCATTCATTTTAAAATGGATGTAACATTTTGTTAGTAAAAAGGCAATCAAAACGAAATAATACCATACTTCCTTTGCACTTGAAAATCAAAAGAAGTAAATATGTTAAGTAGATTTCGTTTTTTTATTGTTTTTACTGTTTTTACCCATTTGACCTTACAAGCCGGAAGTATAGAAGGAATAGTTTCTGATAAACTTACCGGAGAATCGATTATTGGAGCATCTATTTTTCTCGAATCATTGAATAAAGGAACCAGTTCCGATATAGACGGAAAATTTAAATTGGATGGTGTCCCTGATGGAAAATACAAGCTCAGAGTCAGTTATGTGGCATATGAAACGCTGGAACTGGCAGATGTTACCATTGATTCCGAACAAAATCCTCCTTTGAATATTACCCTCACAGAAAGTGCGAATACACTTGATGAAGTTGTTATCTCTGCTGTTCGCAGAACAAATTCAGAGATTGCCATGCTGAGTGCACAAAAGACATCTTTGTCTGTTGTGAGTGGTGTTTCTTCCCAGCAAATTACCAGGACACAGGATCGGGATGCTTCTGAAGTAATCAAACGGATTCCCGGAATTTCTGTTATTGATGATAAGTTTGTTATTACAAGAGGATTGGCGCAACGGTACAATAATGTGTGGATCAATAATAGTGCAGTCCCGAGTTCGGAAGCTGACTCCCGTTCTTTTTCTTTCGATATTATTCCCAGTTCCCAGATTGAGAATATCATGATCGTTAAATCCCCTTCTCCGGAATTACCAGCCGATTTTTCAGGAGGATTTATCAAGATCCAGACAAAAAATATGCCTTCCGAAAATTCATTTCAGTTGAGTTACGGTATGAATTTCAATACTGAAAGTCAGTTCCATGATTTTAAATACAACAAAGGAAGTAAAACCGATTTCTTAGGATTTGATGACGGTTACAGAGAACTTAAAAACGTTTTTCCTTACCGCTTGAACAATAGTGACAAACAACAGGTAGATCTGGCAACCAAAGAAGGTTTTAATAACAACTGGACCATTCATAACAAACAACCTATTCCTGACCAACGGCTTTCCGCGGCATTAAACAGAAGATATGATTTTGGCGCCGGTCGGCAATTAGGTTTGATTGCTGCACTAAATTACAGCTATACTACCCGTACATACATGAATATGGAAAATTCCCGCTATGGTGTTTACGATTCGAAAAATGACAAACCTGTTTATCTTTATAAATATACGGATGATGTGTATGTAAATGGCTCAAAAGTAGGGGGATTATTTAACCTCACTTATGTTTCCAATCCCAACAACAAATTCGAATTCAGAAATATTTTCAATCAATTAGGCCGGAATAAATATACCGAACGGGAAGGTTATCAATACATTAGCGGATTGTATAATCAGGAAAAACAGGAATATTTGTATAACAGCCGGACAGCCTATTCAAGTCAGTTGGCCGGAAACCATACTTTTTCCACAATCAATAAATTTGACTGGACACTGGGATTTTCTTATGCCAATAAAAATCAGCCGGACAGAAAAATCATAGAAAGAGAAGAAAACGGGTTTGTAGATGATCCATATTATGGCCGGATGCATATCGATCAAAATGAAATTTTCCGCGATTTTATTGATTTGAATGAATATATTTATTCTTTAGCCTCCAATTATGAACGGGAATTATTACCTCATAATAATACATTCAAACCGGTATTGAAAACCGGTATTTACGGAGAATACCGTACCCGGGAATACAATACAAGGGCATTTTATTACCGTTGGAATGAAGGCAGTTTCTCCGGAGATTTTCCTTATCGCAATGTCTTGGATTCAATCCTTATCCCGGAAAATTATGGTTCGAACAAATTGTATGTTTACGAGGATACCGACAATAGAAACAGTTATAAAGGAAATGATATTCTTGGCGCTGCATATCTGGCTGTTAATCTGCCTTTCAATAAATTCAACATCTATGCCGGAGCCCGCTTGGAATATAACCGGATGACCCTGACAAATTATACTACCATCAAAGATGATTTGACGGAAGATACGGAATATGAAGAACTGGATGTTTTCCCTTCTGTCAATGCCACTTATAATTTCAATAAGAAACATTTGATTCGTCTGGCATATGGCTCTTCCATCAATAGACAGGAATTCAGGGAAGTCTCACCTTCTGTGTATTATGATTTTGATTTATTCAGTGCAATCAAAGGGAATACAAACCTCAAACCGGCAACTATCCAGAATCTCGATTTCCGGTACGAATACTATCCTTCCCCTTCAGAATTAATATCAGTCGCTTTGTTTTACAAACATTTCAAAAATCCCATAGAATGGACTTACCTGGATGCTGGAGGAAGTTATACCTATACTTTTGAAAATGCAGAAAGTGCCAACAATTTCGGCTTGGAAGTCGATGTCAAAAAGAGCCTTGATTTTATTGGAATAGATAATTTTTCCCTTTTGTTCAACGGTTCTCTGATTGATAGTAAAGTCATTTTCGGAGAGGAAAGTATGGAACATGACCGTCCGATGCAGGGACAATCTCCTTATATCGTGAATACCGGACTTTTTTACCAACAGGATAAATGGCAACTGAATGCTTCTCTGATGTATAATATTATCGGAAAACGGATTGTAGGTATCGGTAAAGTAGATAGTAGCGAAGGAGGAAGCATCAACAATGATGTGCCCGATATGTATGAAATGCCTCGCAATGTATTGGATTTTTCCATCAGCAAAAGATTCAGCAAAATGATTGAATTGAGCGCTTCGGTACGTGATCTTTTAGCACAAAAAGTAGTTTTCAAACAGTTCCCGAAATTTTATGATGAAAACGGAAATTTGCAAACACGCGAACAAACGACCAAAGAGTTCAGACCCGGACAAAATATTTCTTTTACAATAAAAGTCAATTTTTAATTATTAAAAAAGTATGAAAACATTTAGGTTGATGTATTTGATGTTTATTGCACTCGTTGCAGTATTCAATGTAAGCTGTGATGATGATAAGACTGATCCGGAACCATCGGGTACATCTATTATCATCAATGGAAACCAAATCGGAGATGGAACCCAACAATTTGAAATCAACGGAGATTATACCTTGGAAAAAGGGGTTTATATTTTGAAAGGATGGGTGTATGTAACCAATGGATCTTCTTTGACAATTCCTGCAGGAACTGTTTTCAGAGGAGATAAAGACACGAAAGCGGCTTTGATCGTAGAACCCGGAGGTCAGATTTTTGCTCAGGGAACTGAAGATGAACCGATTGTTTTTACATCTAATCAGGAAAAAGGAAGCCGTCGTCCGGGTGACTGGGGTGGTTTGATTATCTGCGGACGTGCTAAAAACAATGCAGGAGCCCAGATCATTGAAGGTGGTCCGCGTACTACCCATGGAGGTAATAATGATGAAGATAATTCAGGTGTGCTGAGTTATGTTCGTGTTGAATTTGCCGGTTACCCGTTCAATACAGACCAGGAAATCAATGGAATTACTTTCGGATCGGTAGGTAAAGGAACAAAAATAGACCACTTGCAGGTTTCTTATTCCAATGACGATTCTTTTGAATGGTTTGGAGGAAATGTAGATTGTAAATATCTGGTGGCTTATCATGGTTGGGATGATGATTTTGATACGGACAACGGATTTTCCGGAAGATTGCAATTCTTGTTAGGTATTCGTCACCCAAAAATTGCAGATACTTCTTTATCCAACGGATTTGAATCGGATAATAACAAAGATGGAACTTCTGCCAGTCCTGTTACAAGTTGTGTATTCAGTAATGTGACTTTTGTGGGTCCGCTGGGACAAGATACAAATTTTGCCAATAACACAGAATACATCAATGGAGGAGGCTTAAACCCGAACAATGGTTCTAAAATGGGTGTTTTCCAGGCTGCTATGCAAATCCGCAGGAATTCCAAACTGAATTGCTTCAATTCTATAGCTATGGGTTATCCGGTCGGGTTATTACTGGATAATGAAAAAGGAAATACCCAGAAAGCAGCTACAGATGGCGAATTGGTATTGAACAACCTGTATTTCGCTGGAATGACGGTTTTAGGATCCGACAAAAATAAAAGCTGGAAAGATGCTTATTCTACAGATGGTGTGAATGAAGATATTGCTAAAGAATCTTTCTCCAGTGCTTATTTCAAAAGTCAGACAGGAAACATGTCATATGCATCTATTGCTGATCTGATGTTGAAACAACCGAATAGTTTGCTGTCCAACCCGAATTATGGTCCTGTTTCAGGCAGTCCGCTGACAGGTAAAAATGCCAGTGAATTATTCTCTAATGATAAACTCTCTTCCGGTTTTGAAAAAGTAAATTATATCGGCGCTTTCAAAAGTGATGCCGATGCTGATAACTGGATGAAAGGATGGACGAATTTTGATCCGCAGAATACGGACTATTGATTCTTAACACGGAGTTGCACGGAGTTTTTTCACGGAGTACCACAGAGTTTTAAATAATAAACTCCGTGTAACTCTGGGAAAAACTCCGTGTTATTTTATCCATTATTAAGAGGTTTGTTTGTTTTCCTAATAATTTGTATTATTTTTGCGCCCAAATCCATCTATTTAAAATAGAAACGCATAAAAAAAATATAATTATTAACATAGAAGATGAACAGAAACAAAATTGTCGGCGAAAAAATCAAAGCCATACGGGAATCAAAAAACATATCTGTGGCAGAAGTTGCTGAAAGATCCGGCCTGAGTATAACACAAATTGAAAGTATTGAAACCGATAAGCACTTTCCTTCGTTAGCTCCGCTTATCAAAATAGCCCGTGTCCTCGGATGCCGGTTAGGAACTTTTCTGGATGACCAGGATGAACTTGGTCCGGTAGTTTCCCGTAAAAATGATCGTGATAACAGCATCAGTTTCAGCAATAACTCTACCGGTGAACATCGTCATATGGAATATTTTTCTTTGTCGAAAGCCAAATCCGGACGCCATATGGAACCGTTTATTATTGATATTCTTCCGGAAAAAGAAGGTAGCAATTTTATCCTCTCAACACATGAAGGAGAAGAATTTATTTTTTGTATGTCTGGCGTTGTAGAAATCAATTACGGCAAAACCAATTATATCCTGGAAGAAGGGGATAGTATTTACTATGACTCTATTGTTGCTCATCATGTACATGCAGCCGACGAGCAGGGAGCAAAAATATTGGCAGTAGTATATACTCCGATCTGATTTTGTAAAGAAAATAATATCGATATAACAATGAGCAATCAGCATACTAACCTTACATTGACAGAAAGAACAGTCGGCGACTGGCTCGAACACTGGGCGGAAACCACTCCTGATAAAGAATATCTGGTGTATTCCGACCGGAATCTGCGGTTTACCTGGAAACAATTCAACGAACGTGTCAACAACATGTCTAAAGGATTGATGGCCATAGGAGTTACCAAAGGAACTCATGTGGGTATCTGGGCTACGAATGTACCTGACTGGCTAACATTCTTATTTGCTTCGGCCAAAGTCGGAGCGGTTGCTGTGACTGTTAATACCAACTATAAACAACACGAACTGGAATATTTGGTAGAAAATGCCGATATACATACCCTTTGCATCACCGAAGGCGTTTTCGATGGAAGTTATATTGATATGACTTATGAAATGCTTCCGGAATTAAAAAATTCACAACGGGGACATCTGAAAAGCAAAAAATTTCCTCTTCTGAAAAATATTGTTTTTATCGGTCAAGAAAAATTCCGGGGCATGTACAATACTCCTGAGTTGTTATTACTCGGACAAAATATTGATGATCAAACATTGTTTGAACAGAAAAAACTATTCAATTGCCATGATGTGGTCAATATGCAATATACATCAGGAACTACCGGTTTCCCGAAGGGAGTGATGCTTACACACTACAACATTGTTAATAACGGATATTTTACCGGCGAAGGGATGCACTTCACACAAGAAGATAAGCTCTGTTGTTGTGTTCCGCTGTTCCATTGTTTCGGTGTAACATTGGCTTCCATGAATGTTCTTACACATGGTTGTACACAGGTTATGGTAGAGCGTTTTGATCCGTTGGTGGTGCTCGCTTCGGTACATAAGGAAAGATGTACGGCTTTGTATGGTGTTCCTACCATGTTCATCGCCGAATTGAATCACCCGATGTTCGACATGTTTGATGTCAGTTCTCTTCGTACCGGAATTATGGCAGGGGCGCTCTGTCCGATCGAACTGATGCGGAAAGTGACAGATAAATTACATGTTACACATATCACAAGTGTATATGGGCTTACAGAATCGTCTCCCGGCATGACTCATTCCGTTATTGAAGATCCTTTCGAAGAACGTTGTACCACTGTTGGGAAAGAATATCCGTTTACAGAAGTGAAAGTAGTCAATCCGGAAACCGGAGAAGAATGTCCTCCGGAAGTGCAAGGAGAGATCTGTTGCCGGGGCTATCTGGTGATGAAAGGATATTATAAAAATCCGCAGGCTACTACCGAAGTGATTGATAGAGACGGTTGGTTACATTCCGGTGATTTGGGTATCAAAGATAAAAACGGGTACTATCGGATTACAGGTCGTATCAAAGATATGATCATTCGTGGAGGAGAAAATATCTATCCACGGGAGGTAGAAGAATTTTTGTATCACATGGAAGGTATCAGGGATATTCAGGTTGCTGCCATTCCTTCTGAAAAATACGGAGAAGAAGTCGGAGCATTTATTATCCTGAAAGAAGGTGCAACAATGGCTGCTGAAGAGGTACAATCTTTCTGCCGCGGACAGATTGCCCGGCATAAAATCCCTAAGTATATATTTTTTATCGATGAGTTCCCTATGACCGGAAGCGGAAAAATTCAAAAGTATAAATTAAAAGATGTTGCTTTAAAAATCTGTAAGGAGCAGGGAATAACGATCGTTTAAAGGTAAATTCAGATTTTTTTTTTATTACCTTTGTCCACATTCTAAAAAACAGGAATACAAATGCATAATTTACCATCCAGGATAAAAATCAAAGACATTGCGGATATAGCCGGAGTGTCTGTTGGTACGGTAGATCGTGTATTGCATGATCGGGGAGATGTCTCTGCAAGAAGCCGGGAAAAAGTGGAAAAGGTTTTGAGGGAAATTAATTATACCCCTAATGTCTATGCCAGCGCTTTGGCGTCTAAAAAGAATTTTACGTTCCTGGCCATTATTCCTCAATACAATCCCGGAGATTACTGGGAAAAAGTAGAAGAAGGGATTATGCGGGCTGCACGTGAAGTTTCCGATTTCCGTGTCAAAGTTGAAATCCGCTATTTCAAACAATATAATGTGGCTTCTTTTTGCAAAGTTACGGAAGAGATTCTTCTTGAAAAGCCTGATGGGATATTATTGTCGCCGTCATTGAAATCAGTTACGCTTGATTATGCAGAAAAATTAGATCGGTTGAAAATTCCTTATGTTTTTGTAGACTCAAGAATCGAAGATGCTAATTCCCTGGCTTATTATGGACAACACTCTTATCTGAGTGGTTGTCTGGCTGGAAAACTCTTATTGACCGAGAAACCTCAATTAGAAGAAATTGCTATTTTCAGTTTTTTTCATGTCGGACAAATCCTTTCCAACCAGATCAGTCAGCGAATGGCCGGATTTGCTTCTCATATGATGGAGAAAAAAGAATCTTGTCGCTTGCACCGGGTAACGCTGAATATTGATGATCCGGAGAAAAGTGAACAGGTTATGTATGAAACTTTCAATAAGAATAAAAATATAGAGGGAGCTGTGATTTTCTCTTCCCGTACATATGTTGTCGCAGAATTCCTCAAAAAATATGATATGAATCATATTACCCTGATCGGTTATGATTTATTGGAACGGAATGTCGCCGGTTTGCGGAACAATTCGATTGCATACCTGATAGCACAACGCCCAGAAGTACAAGGATACCGTGGAATAAAAGCCCTGAATGATCATTTGGTATTTAAAAAAGACGTAGAATCCATCAATTACATGCCAATGGATATACTGATTCATAAAAACATTGATTTTTATTTGAGATTTGAAAATTATTAAAATAAATAGTCCATATTATGAGCAGAAAGAAAATCTTATTAAGCGAAAATGATATTCCCCAGGCATGGTATAACATCTGGGCAGATATGACCAATAAGCCACTTCCTCCGTTGAATCCGGCCACAAAAAAACCGTTGAATCCGGAAGATCTGGAAGGTATATTTGCCAAGGAACTGATCAAACAGGAAATGTCTCAGGAAAAATGGATCGAAATACCTGATGAAGTAAGGGAATTATATAAAATCTGGCGTCCTACTCCGTTGGTTCGTGCCACAGGGTTGGAAAAGGCTTTGGATACCCCTGCTCATATTTATTTCAAAAACGAAGGGGTGAGCCCAATAGGATCTCATAAGCTAAATTCAGCGCTTCCCCAGGCATATTACAACAAAAAACAAGGAATCAAACGGCTGACCACCGAAACAGGTGCCGGTCAGTGGGGTGCTGCCCTTAGTTTTGCCTGTAGCGTTTTCGATCTGGATCTGTTGGTGTATATGGTAAAAGTAAGCTACGAGCAAAAACCTTATCGCCGCATGATGATGCAAACCTGGGGTGCGGAAGTGATTCCTTCTCCCAGTACTACTACAGAATCCGGATTGCATGTTTTATCTAAAGATCCGAATAACTCAGGTAGTTTGGGTATTGCCATTTCCGAAGCGGTAGAGGTTGCTGTAAAAGATCCGGATGCCCGTTATACATTAGGAAGTGTGTTGAACCATGTGATTCTTCACCAGACTGTTATCGGATTGGAAGCTGAAAAACAGATGGAGATTGCCGGTGAATTTCCGGATGTTGTGATTGGCTGTTTCGGAGGAGGTTCTAACTTTTCCGGTATCAGTTTTCCTTTCCTCCGCCATCGTTTAACAGAGGGAAAAGATATCCGTGTAATTGCTGCAGAACCGGCAAGTTGTCCCAAACTCAGCCGTGGTAAATTTGAATATGATTTTGGTGATACGGAAGGACTTACTCCTTTGTTGCCTATGTATACTCTTGGACATGATTTCCAACCTGCCGATATTCATGCAGGTGGATTGCGTTATCATGGAGCCGGTACTTTGGTCAGCCAATTGCATAAAGACAAATTTATTGAAGTTCAGGATATTCCTCAATTAGAAACATTCGAGGCAGGATTGTTATTTGCCAATACAGAAGGGATTATTCCTGCACCGGAATCTACGCATGCTATAGCTTCTGCTATCCGTGAAGCCAAAAAAGCCAAAGAAGAAGGGGTTCAGAAAAATATTCGTTTCTGTCTTTCCGGACATGGTTTGATTGATATGACTGCTTATGATCAATATCATAGTGGGGCGATGAAGAATTATCAGTTGACTGATGAAGAGATTCATAAGACGACTGATGTATTGGAAAAACTGGTCTGATAGGGCTTACTTTTTGCCTTGATGCAAAAAGTAACAAAAAAATCAAGGCTGCGTCCAAATGACTAAAAAATACTGCGTTACGGCTAAACGAAAAAAACTCGCGCCTTTGGCGCTCAAACAGTTTTTCGTTTTTAACGCCTTCTCTGCGTATTTTTCTTAACGCCATTTGCCCGAGGCCGGTCGGCTAACGCACGTGATTGGTTATGAGATTATTGCAAGGATTGTGATTTTTCGATATTCAGTATTAAAAAAAGTTCCAATTGCTTCAAAACAAAGCAATTGGAACTTTTTTAATGATTATTTGTATGATTTCCCTAAGGGTGAAAGTAGGAACTTTTGAATTGACTCCATCGCTCCAATCAGTGAGTATCGGAAAATTTATTTGCAAGATGAACAGGAAAAAATAAATATGATATATGTTGGCAATTGTTTGGTTAGGAACCTGGTATCCTGCAAAAAAAGCATTGGATGTTCAGCCGGCAGAAGCATTACATTACGAATAATGAAAGTTAAGCGTTCAAAACAATAGTTATTGATGAAACTTCTTTTGTTCATATGGTCACTTTTAGGTCTGGTACAGATATCTTTCTCCCAAAGTGATACAATGTCATATTTCCCTGAAACAGTCGATTTATGAAAGTACAATTCATTCTGTCAATGCCTTGGTTTCCAGAAATGAATTAACTTTTTTCATATCCCCAAATCTCCTAGGGGATATCCGGGCATAAAATCCGGACTGGATTTGCTGGTTCTGTGGGTATTCATTGACTATATTTTTTACAATTGCTGTGATTTTTGAAACCGTTGTTATTTTGTAGAGATACAATATATTACGTATTTACATAGCATTTTTGAAACTAACATTTGTAGCGATTATAACAAACATCCCAAACCTGTTACGTGCGTCAGCCGACCGGCCTCGGGCAAATGGCGTGAAGAAAAAATATGCAGTGAAGGCGTTAAAAACAAAAAGCTGTTTGAGTACCGAAGGTGCGAGTTCTTTTTGTTTAGCCGTAACGCAGTATTTTTTAGCCATTTGCATGCAGTCTTGAATTTCTTGTTACAAGACAAAAAGTAAGGCGACAAAAAAGAAATGATTTTAACAAGAAAACGGCACCAGCCTTCTGATGCCGTTTCCTCTTTCATTCTCAAAAGAGATTAGAGCTTTCATCTAAAAATTCCTTCACATCTTGCTAAAGAGAAAACACAGTGAAGAATGTAAGCAACCTATCCTTGATAAGAGCTTAAATAACTAAGAGTTCTTTTTTCGCCATTTTTTGTTTTCCGCATTTCGATCTCAATTTTGGTTAAACGAGTTAAGGTTCATTACAAGTTAAATTAGATGGCGAGTCTTTTGCATTTAGCTTGATTCGAGTGTAAAAATACGAATTTTAAATATTTTAATTGTGTTACAAAGGTGTCAAAGTTGCATTTTATGCGTTTTTGTAAATTCCTATATATCAAATAAATACAAAGATTTTCGAAATTTTTTTTGTGCATAAAACGTAAGATTGTGTTACAAAGGCCAAAAAGGCTGTTCCGGAACTACCCAAAACAGCCTTTTTTCTGCTAAAACAGAGTTGACTTATTTTATGACTTGTACTTTTGCTGCATCTCTTGGTTTTGCATCAGGTGATTCGTTTTTATACCCCATAGAAATAGCATACAGAGGGGCATAACCTTCCGGTAAGTTTAAACGGGCAATGATATCTTTTGCTTCAGGGCTATTCAGGTATCCTATTACACCTCCGATTACACAGGTTCCTATTTCCATTGCTTCTGCTGATAACAAAATGTTTTGTCCGAGTAGACCGCAATCAACAGGACTGTAAGCGTTATTCACATCATTTGCAACCACAATTAATGTTGGCGAGTTATGGAAAACACTAAATCCTTCTTTGAAGGTTCTGGATGGATCAGCTTGTAGTTGTTTATTTTTGAATCCTTCATTGATTGCCTGAAGCAATTCCGGATTTTGTATGACGCGTATCTCCCAGGGTTGTTTATTCATTGCACTTGGTGCATTGATGGCACATTGCATGATTTCATTGAGTTCGCTCTCTTTGATCTGCTCCGGTTTATAAGAACGGACACTTCTGCGAGCCAGGATATTTTCAACTACAACTTCTTTTGAACTCTTTGGTTCAGTCTGCTGGGCCTGTGGTGTTTGCTGGCAGGAATACATTGCCAGAACAAGCATTAATGCTAAATAAATTCGCTTCATGTTTTATTGATATTAATTTGATGGTACAAATTTATGGAAAAAATTGTATTTTCATGTCTGTGAATAAACGAATCTTTAGCAATTTGAAACATACACATTGCTAAATAACAGGTGTTTTATGAAATGGAAGATCATAATAAAGAGGCATTTTTATTTTTTAGAATCGACTGCCACAGGCGATATTGATAAATTATTAAAAAGTCCGAATGGCACGAACTCTATAAAAAATAGATTTATTGAAATTCATCAAGTTATTACCATAGTAACAGTCCTGAATACCACTACTAAAGTCTTGAGACCAAGCACTATTGTTACTATACTCAGAAGAACTCCAATAATTTTCTTTAGCAAATCCTCCTATTAAGGTTCTATTTTTATACAATTCATTTAGTTCATCCTTACTTGGCAAGAACCAGTCATCATATTCATTCAGGACCAAATCATCACAAATCATAGCTGCAAGCCCTCCTCCTTGAGATTGAATTTTTATTGTATTATCTCTCCCTGTTCCAATGTTTGTGTTGGTGCCTACATAAAAAGAAATATAACTCCAATTACCTGTACCCTGATCGGTTGGTGCCGCAATTATCCCATGTTCTCCTGTATCATCCACGTAAGCAATAATTCCTCCCTGATAATAATCTCCAATTGAACCGGTTACATCACTTTTTTAAAATTGGATAGCATCTATATTTACACTTGAGGAAACACTTTCCCATTTTAAAGTATGTAATCCTTCCTTCAAAAAGAAACCATATTTTTTCCATTCATTATTGGATGAACATTCTTTCATTTTTACTCCATCAATAAAGAAATTAACATTTCCATTTCTAACATAAAACTCTATAAAGTTAATGTTTTCACTACATGTTTTATTGGTAACTATAGCTACTCCTCCTTTCGTAGCCTTCAACGAATATATATTATCATATCCGACAGAATTATCTACCGTCCAAGCTGTTGTTTGCCATGTATTTGGAATTTTTCCATCAGAAAAACTAATGAAATCTTCTTCATAACAAAAATGTATACGTGCTCCAAGTCCCAAACAAGCGTTATTAAAATAAAAAAGCGTGGGACTTTAACTATATTCGCTTCTGAGGTCTTAGGATACCTTTGCAACAAATCTAAGTCCAACTATCCTACGAGCATTATCAATTTTTATTTCAGGATCTCTTAGCAATATACGATTTACAGCCTCTCCAATTATTTCCAGATTCCGTTCAATGGCACGTTTCAATAAAATATTTTGTTTAAATCTTTCAAAAGATTTTTCCTCTTCCTGAAAATATCCTTCGATTTCTTCTATTGAAAAACAAATATCATATAACCACTTTTTAACTCGCTCGTCCATAAACTAATTGTTTATTATTGTCAATTGAACGGCGAAGTATCGGATTTTTTATGGCTTTATCTTCCAACAAATCGACAGACCTCTCAAATATTTCTTCCAATTTTTCTTTTAAGTCAAAATAATTGTCGAAATAATCGAATAAATCAACATCTCCAAATGTGATTAGCATATCAATATCACTATCCGGTCTAAAATTATCTGTATTGACAGAACCGAAAACATACAAAGAAACCACCTTGTAAGCCTTACAAAGTTGAATCAACTCGGGCAATTTATCTGCAATTAATTTGTTCATCGTTTATTCGATAAATATCGGAACCTGAACTGCAAATATAAGCTTTTATGTTGTTTTTTCAAAAAACACATAAATAAAATGGTTCTACATATAACTCAAAGGTTGAAAAAAACGAAACATAAAATCAAGATTTTCCTGTGCCAGTTCTCTGCCACGCTTCTCACTTTCTATGGAATTCAGTTTCAGATCCGGAATAAGATTATTTTTGACCAGATATTCTATCAGTTCCTGAAAAAGATCATATCCTGCAAATAACGCCAAGCCGGTTTCTTGAGCCTCTTCGGAATCATAACAAGGATTATCTTTGTCTTTAATGTAAACAGCAATATCAGAAATAGTAGCCACTCCATTTTCAACACTACTGAACGCAATCAGATTTTTCTGCTTTTTCAAGACATCCTTATCTATCTTTTTTTCCAGAGAATATGCGTTATTAAAGAACTCTTTTAGTTCTTTATCATTTTTAAAATAGCGTACAGGCTTTCTTTTATTGGCTTTCAAAAATATACGTCTGCTGATATCAATGCCTTCGGCCTTTTTTCTAAATTCATCCCGATTCCTGTCATATTCATCCCGAGGGATATCCATCATAAATCCGTTTAATTCCCACTTTCCATTATAATAAACCAAGTTACCGAAAATTGCATGGCCCGGTTGAGCATGCATATCTTCTTGCATGGTCTCTTTTGACAAGAAAATAGGTTTATCACTATCACAAGACAACAATATCATCCCTGCCTCATTTTTATCTTTAACCAGATAAGTTCGAGGTGATTTATAGTTAAATTTTGTTTGAAGTAACATGTTGCCTAAATCTGTATCTTCCCCTACAATAGCAGCCATCCATTCATGAATTTTCAAAGCCAATGGTCCGCAGGGATTTTTAAAGATAAGCTCATTCATTGCAGCATAAGCAATTATTTCTCCATGCTCTTTATGTCTATTTTCTGCATCCAAAGCCTCTTCCAACTGTCCTTCCGTATATGGAGCAATCAGATATGACTCATAATACAACCACAAAGCAACCGAACGAAATGCATAAAAATCATCATAATCGATCCCTTCTGTAAAAAGGCTTTGAAGCATTTCATTCTCCAGTGCAGTTTCATATTCCTCATCAATAATACTAAACAAAGCAATTGATAATGTTGTAATGGCTATATTCTCAGGATTAACGATTGTTTCTCTGGATTCTAATATTTCATGCTGCACAATACTCCAAATAAGGAAAGATATATCTTCCGGATTAATCTCTTCCGGAATATAATTTTCCGTCAACCGGTAAAACGGCAGATACTTTCCATACATTGCAAAATGCTTCTTAGTAAATCCCTGCCACAAACCTAATCCGGAGATAACATCTTCAAAATAAGCCGCAACAGACAAAGCAATCGTTCGTTTGGTTTTGTTTGAAATTTCTTTCTTGAAAATATTGTCAGTTATATCTAGAAAACGATTGGATAGTTTTATAAAATATATATCTGAGGATACTTGTTCTTCATAAGGATGCAATTTCAGCCAATCTTTTAAATAAATTCTATTTTTTGCCCTATTCATTGTAAATATAGTTTAATATGAATTCAGGCTGTAAATTTACTATTTTATTTTCTCACTAACTACATAATTCAAGAAGAAAAAGGAAGCACTCCTATCCCCGGCCGGTCATTCAGAATAATTCTCCCTTGTTCAACCTGCATACCGGAAAAACAATCATTACTGATCAGAAGTGCACCATCAAGATCAGCAAAATCAACTGCCGGAGAGAGTTGGGCTGCGGCTGATATGGCACAAGAAGTTTCTGTCATACAGCCAATCATCACCTTCATATCCAAAGACCGGGCAAGGTTTATCATTTTCCAGGCTTCATGCATGCCGGTACATTTCATTAATTTGATGTTGATTCCGGAGAATACGCCTTTCAAGCGCTCCACATCATTCAAACGTTGTACGGATTCATCGGCAAAAAGAGGAAGAGGACTTTGTGCTGTAAGCCGGGCGATATTGTCAAGGTCATTTTTGGGAAGGGGTTGTTCTACCATGACCACTCCTTTTTCTTTCAACCAGTAAATCATATCCAGGGCATGTGCATAGTCAGACCAACCCTGATTGGCATCTACTGCTAAAGGTAAATTGGTAACAGAGCGGACAGCCTCAATGATTTCCTTGTCATTGGCTACTCCCAGCTTAATTTTCAGAATATTGAAATCGGATGCTGCTTCCTGTGTCTTTTTCCGAATGATTTCCGGAGTATCAATTCCGATGGTATAGGTGGTATCCGGTGCATTTGCCTTATCTAATCCCCAGATTTGATGCCAGGGCTTACCAAGTAATTTTCCGGCTAAATCATGCAAAGCAATATCTACAGAAGCTTTTGCTGCAGTATTATTCTCTTCAATAGCATCAACATAGCAGAGAATTTCTTCTATTTCCAGAGGATCATTGAATGGGGATAAATCTATTTTATCCAGGAAACGGGCAACAGAAGCCTGTGTTTCTCCAAGGTAAGGAGGTAGAGAAGCCTCTCCATAACCAATAAACCCGGCATGTTCGATACATGTCAGAACCACCGGAGTTGTTGTACGCGAACTTCCTGAAATAGCAAAAACATGTTTCAGTTGCAACTGATAAGGCTTCCAGCGAAGTACCATCTTACAGGTTATATTAATCGTCTAAAACTGATTTCCCGTTCTTCAACATCTTAAAACCATTTTCCATACTGGTATTTATTTCCTTGGCATTGAATTCCATTTCGATAAGGTCACGGATGTCCTGATAAAAATCATTGTTCCTGTTCCAGATCTTCCGAAAGAGTGTCTTGCCTAAGGAGCCCATATGATTAAGAGTTACCCTGATAAACAGGTTTGAAATATAGGTGGATAATCCGATCACAGAATAATCCACACCCTCCGTAGGAGGTGTAAGAGCCAATATCATCCCAATAGATCCGTTTTTCCGGATATATACAGAATCAATCTTACTGCCGGTAAAGAATTTCTTCGATCCGAGATCCGATTTGCAAGGCTTAACTAAATACTTGTTGCCAAATTTTTTGTTCAACAATTTTTTGATGTCGTCGATAGACTCAACAACATCCTGGGTTTTGTAAATGTCCATAAAGTGCAATATATGAAATGGTTGTAGTTAAATTTATTATCATTTTCTCAATAACTATGGTTGAGGTACAATGGGCGGTTTCTGATAATTATCCACCGTATCTTTCTGGATTTCCATTTCATCAAAAAGAATGGCCTGAGGAACTATTACTGTTGTCGGAGAAGAAATAAAGATATTATGAACAACTTCTTTATCCGATACAGCAATAATCTTTTTGAAGATTTGAGAATCTATGTTATTTAAACGAGCAGAACGTATTAATTGTTCAGAGCCATCTTTGACAGAAACTCTGTATAATGCATCAGGGGTACTACCGCCTCCTGACGATTTACGGACAATATATGCATACTCATATCCTTCTGACTTTGCTCTTTCCAAAAGCTCTTTCCGAAGATCATCCTGACTTTTTGTTCTTGTATCTACCATTCTGATAACTCCGGATTTTGTACCTGCCGACAGCCCCATTCCATACAAATCATGCCCATTGGAATGAGGAACCTTTTGTGTCGGAACCCGGTCATTCAGCAAAGTTTTAAGTATTCCATTTTCAACTAAAGTCAATTTCTCGGGAGGAATTACACCTTGTGCATCCACCGGTGCATAGCCCAATAACGGCTGACCGGCATATTCTTTTGTACCGGTAAGATCTTCAATGCTTATTTCTTTTGCAGTAATCCGTTTATCCATCATCTCTTCCAAAGCATTTCCTCCATACAAAAATCCGGCAGGAGAAATTGTCTTACGAGCTGCTATTAAAGAAGTATTTCCAGTCAGGAAATTGCCATAGAATGTTTCAGCAACCGCCAATCCCTCAAACATAACCGGACCGGCATATGATTCTTCAATAACAGATGCTTTTTTCATTGCCAATACTTTCTCGGCCAACCGGCGACAATCAGCTTTCAGAGTCTCCATATCCGGAAAATCAGCTGGATCGAATAAAATAAGATTGAAACTATCTCCAACCGTTTCTCCTTCGTCAGTCATCACCCCTGCATTTACATTCAGGAACCCAAAAGTCCGCGGCAAACGATATTCCGAATTTTCCGTATTATAAAAGTAAACAGACGAAGATGATATTAAGATGGAAACGTCAGAATTCAATATATCTTCATATTCTGCAAAAACGGCCGATGCTTCTTTGGCATATTGTTCATATTTTTCTTTGTCGAAACTGATTTTTCTCTCCGGAAGATTCATCAGATTCACTACCGGAGTTTTATCCCAGTCAGGTAATTCGAGGCTGCTTTTAGGAATATTTAATTGCTTGATTGCTGAAATTTTTTGTTCATATGTCTCCGCAGCTCTTTTATAAAGTGCATCCAAATCACGCCAAACAGTATAACGGATTCCTTCCTTATCGTTTTCTATACAAGGATTACCGTCATAGCTGAAATTTCCTCCTACATTTGCGGAGAAATTTTCATCCGTACACTGATAATCTCCCATTAAGAACCTACAGGTAGAAGAACGTCCGGTATTGACCCGGGAATTGACAATACTACCCAAAGTGGCCGTTATAGTCATTGCCTTTGCATCTTCAATAGCATATGCGATGAAGAATGGAGGCTGTAAACGATCCATCTTCAAACCTTTCATTCCCCGGTCTACTTCTTCTTTGATTGAAGATAAAATGACCTGACCGTCTTGTTGGGAAGATGTTTTATCCTGATCAACAACCGGTCGGCTGAGTACCGGAGGTTGAGACTGGTCCTTACCGCTCTTTTGCGTTTCTATCCGTTTAACGAAAATAGAAGGAGCCAGACAAGAAACAGGGATACCACCTGATTCGGCTCCACAAGTTCCGTTAAATACAGCATAATCCGATCCACAAGCTTCGATCTGGGAAAACATCGCCAAAGGAGTCCCTACCAGGTCAACACCTCTGACCAACTCATCCGGTCGTCCGTCGACATAAATCCGGTAAACCATCAATGGCGTTACATTGAATGAATTGGGCATATATCGTCCGGTCATGGTAAAACCTCCGGATACTTCCTTGAAGTAATAACCGTAAGACAATTTATGGGATTTGGCTTCTTTGATCAGCATTTTTCTCAATTGATCTTCAGTATATTTCTGGGTACTCTCGACCAGCATATTAGATTGGCGGGAAACAGGAGTAGATCCTAATTGCGCCCGGCCATGTCCGTTAGACTTCGGAAAACCTTCGATAGGCGTCCGGCACATCAGGAAATTCCGTAAAACACCATTTTTCACGACCTCCACCCGTTGTGATTTAATACCTTCATCATCATACACATACTGTCCTGACAAAGGAAAATCACCATAACTCTTCATGGTCGGATCAAAAGTTACAGACAAATGTTTCGGTAATACAGACTCCCCTGTTTTCTTTTTGAAAGTCTGGGCATCATCTTCCTGTTTCATGCGTGAACCTTCCACCCTATGGCCAAATATTTCATGGAAAAACACTCCGGCAGCATCGGGAGATAAAATAGCCGGTCCACTGAATGATTCCACAACCGGAGCCTTTTTCAAGGCAGAAAGATTAGCACTTAACTTACTTGCTTCACGGAGCACTTCCTCATCCGAAGGAAGCTCTGAAAGGATATTCGCATGCCAGGATTTATACAACGGGAGGTTCATCCCATCATCAGTCATCGCATTCGCAAGAAGAGATATATGATAAGTCAATTTATTCTGAGCGATTTCCCTACCCTCCGTATCCACCATCCATGTACGGGAAAGAGTGGTATAAAATATGGCAGAACCATCCAATATATCTTTATTATCATTAAATACTGCAGAGTATTTTTTTACTTTTTCTTCCCAATCTCCGGAAACAGCATTGAATGCAAGAGGCGCTTCATAATATTTTTCCACTTTTTCCTGAGAAAAATCAGAAGATTTATCTTCCTGTTCAACCTTAACAGCAATATTAGCTTTTACCTGTTCATAGGTTTGTACAGCCCTTTTATATAAATTATCCACCT
>JAVBMQ010000050.1:0-6504 GCA_031552335.1 Bacteroidales bacterium
CCCGGTAGTTTTTTCTCTACACAACGGTTACGCTGGTCGTAGCGGTAATAGTAACAATAATCCCTGACTGCTGTTGTTGAAACATTGAATGTTGTGTTTGCCGTTAACCTGTCAACCGCTTCGGGTGGAAGCACATAACGCAAGCTACCCCAATCATCATAAACATAATAAGTATCGTGGTTGATGTTGTCATTGATCTGACGGGTTAAGACTACCTGTCCCAGTTTATTTTTGAATTCATATGAAATATTTCCGTCTTCATCATACATTTTTGTTATGTATAATTGTGAATTTTCATAAACATGTCCTTTAATAAGATTATTACCCGAAATATAATAATGGGCGTATGTTGATTGTGGATTGTCGAAATCATTAAACAAATATTCTGTCCTGACAGCTTTTTTATTGTTATGCCAATTCTCGCCGGGTCCATATTGTTCGGATACACGATTCAATGGAGATGATTCATATACAAGCCTGGTATGAGGATGGGTGTCATTGGCATAGCTTTCTTTTATTTTTTGACTGGGATCAGATACAAAAGCTCCATTATTGCCCATAAATACACCCGGTAACCATGTTTTTGATTCTCTTCCGAGCGAATCATATTGTTGTAGATTGACTAAATCCGCACCATTAGGGGAAATCCCTTTTTGTACCGTTTGAACAGGGCGTCCTAATCCGTCATAGTATTGAATTGCTTCAATAAATGTGGTTCCGGTTTCATTTGTCATCGTACGGGTACGGATATAATTTTGATTTTGTGATTGAGAGAATACCATGTTAAATACAGGTATTGTCAAAGCACAAATAAGTGATATCTTGAGTTTCATTTTTCGTTTCATAGCTTTATCTTTTGATTGCATTTATTTTCTGTAATTATATTGATATGAGTCTACTTTTTTCCCATCATAAGTAGTTTCAATAAGTCGTCCGAATCCATCGTATTCGAAGGTTGTTTTTACTCCTTGTTCATTAATCATGAATGACATACCATACAAGGGCTTATAAGCATAAGTCGTGATCAGAACAGGTTTATTCGTGAAGTATGTCCTCAATTTTGTATCTATGCTATTTATATCAGAATCACTGGGGTTGGCGTTTGCAGAAAGAGCTTCCATTTGTGCATCCGAGTAATTACCTAAAGCATTTTTGACATCAGCAAAGGAAGCCCCTTTGATCTCCGCTATCGGATACAGATAATTATATCCCCATATATATGATGTGGTGAAATTCTGCAAATGGGTATATTGTAACAGGTTCCCTCTTTTATCGTATAGGTCATATGTTAAATCTGTACGCAAATCATTGGCTCCGGATGCAGAAGTCTTTATGGCATTCGGCAATATTGAATTACCGGCATATTCATATTTTATACGTCCGATTTCCTGCTCTTTCATTTGGGTAATGGTCTCGACAGGTGTAGAAACAATATTTTTTTTATCCAGTGAAGAACCCGGTTCCGGATAGGAATATTCTTTTACTAATTCCCAGTTTTTAATGCTTTTTTTCACTCTGTTTCTTTCATCAAGAGTTAATATTTCATATGACTCGATGTCATCCCTGGATGGTTCTACCAGACTTTCGAATTTATAATTCGGAACATGAGTGCCCAATACCACTTCTGATAGCATGGTTGAGTGAATGGTATGTAATATTCCCAAATAGTAAAGATCATGCCAAGGGGCAGGAGCAGTAGGCGTAGGAAATATCATTGAAAAATTAGTGATGTCTATATTTTTACGTTGTTTTAGTCCTAAAAATCTTCTTTTAGAAGGATAAACCTCTTTATAAGCATATTCTTCTGTTTTAATACAATTATTCTTATCATTAAAAAATAGCCTGAGCATTAAAAGGGGCTTATATCCTGGTCTATATTCCTTTATCCCGTAATCTTTATGTTCCGTATCATAAATAGCCGGGAATTGGAAATGACTGGCATAAATCGGGCGGGTCATTTCTCCGATAACATATTGCTCATAAATATCATAGGATGATTTCACCTTGCCTGTATATTGATCTTTTGATACCTGATATGTAGTTACTTCCGGATATTTTACGGAAAAAAATTGATTGAGTCCTGTCAGGTCGTAACTCGAATATGTTCTTATTATTGTTGCCGTCAGATACTGTGCTGGTAATCCCCAAACATCATAACCGCCAATTATATCATAAACCAAACTGACATTCTTAAACATATTGTAATTCAGATCGAAATTATTAATCCCGATTCCACTTTCATTCCATCCATATTTGAACATTGTTGTAACCGGAGGAGTTATTCCATCTTGAGGATCTGATGTAATCTTTGCAATCCGTTGTCCTCCTCCTTTATCAATTCCCGGATATTGATTAGGCTCATATTCATAGGTTGTGCTACCACCTGTAGGATAAATAATTTTTTTCAATGAAAAGTAGTGAGGGAATTCATTCTTTGTTCTGTTAAAAAATGCCCAGTTTACATCATCTCCTATGTTTCTTAAATATTGAATAGGGCTCTGATTAGTTACATGTGCATAACAAAACAGATACTTGTCGTTTTTGGCTTCTTCGTGGATGAAAGCAGGAGCTATGCCACGATAATAAGGATCTATTCCTGTTTCACTTTTATAATAGCCCCATTGGTCTGCAATAAATGATGTTCCAGGTTCCGGTAAGTAATATTCAAATTTGTACTTTTCGGATTCCGATTGATTATCGTTCATAATCACAACAGATTCTAACAGCGTATGGTCATAAGGCTCTTCCTTTGTGTAGTTGAATTTGATTGTTCGTATAGTCCTTCCGGATTTATTTTTGATTATGATTTCTTTTAATCTTTGATAATCGGCATAATATCCAGTGATAATATTGAACCTCACAAATTCTATATCCACATAATCTGTATATATTTTTGAAGTGAACAGACAATCACCTGTCCCGTAAAGATAAGGTAAAGTGCTGCCTAAATCATAATGGAACCAGTCTGCATATCTGTCTAACTTTCTGCCTCCATTACAATCATTTCCTCCAAAACCTCCTTGGATTGGAGGTTGAGGATTAGGAAAAGCTTCTTGATCAGGTAGCACATAATAATTCATAAAGCCGTCTTGTTTCAGAAACACTGTCTTTTTTGTATATTCAAAAGTGGCGATAGTTCTGTTGTCAAGAGGAGACAGAATTTTTGACAATGCCCAGGCTGTTCTATTTTTTCCTCCTGAATTATCTCTTTCTGCAAGCTCTAATCCACCAGTCTGTTTTCCACCAAAATAATAAATAAAACCTTTATCATCCGTTATTTCGATATCTTCCAGCAGCATATCATTTTTGCCCGGGTCTAAAATTATTTTGTCTAGGTTTTGTTCAGCAATCGAGATCTCTCTTCTATTTCTATCACTTATGATAAAGCTTCCCTGTGTTGAAGGAAGGAAGTATTTGAATTGATCATATTCCCTATCCAACAGGCGATTTTTCATGTAAGCATTCAGGCCTTCCTGATGATCAAGATCAGAAAGAGCCTGGATTATTTCCTCACAAAATTCTTTAAAATCTTTTCCGGTCCCAGGTCTCCAATTAATGACACCTGTATGTAAAAACCGGAGAGAATCTTCGGGTAGAATATCTGTTTTTTCATCCGCACCTCCCAACAAGGTTCTTGATATGCGGTAACCACTTGCGTCGATAGACCATCCGGCGCCGATATCTCCATCATAATCAGCAAACTTTATTCCCGAAGCATGGTATGATAATGTGATTGGAATCTTCAAGCCCGCAACTTCTATTTCATATAATGGGATGGTAATATTCGGCAAATTATTTATTATGTTATATAACATATTTTCAATATTAATATGAAAATTGTTTGGGATAATATATACTAATTTTGAGACACTCTTAACTCTAAATAACACTGCGTAACTTTCCGGAAACATAGTTTCTTGTATTTATAGTCTTCTTTTGCAGAGAGAATCAATTTTCTGTAAAAACATCTAAATACAAAAAATTATGAAAAAGATAGTTATTCTTTCGATACTGATGTTTGTGGGCATCATATCGTATTCATGTAAAAATGCAAATGCGCAACAATCTGAGGATTATATAAGTTCGGAACCTTTTCAGCACAAAATCCCGGGTGATGGTTCCAAAACTTGTTCTCCTTATTTCTTTATAAAAACTGATGATCCGGATCATTCACAAATGCCATTGTATTCCACCAAGGTTGATGTAAAAATCACAGGTGTAATTGCCAATGTGAGTGTAAAACAGGTTTATGTCAACAACAGTAAGAAAAAACTGGATGCCATTTACATTTTTCCCGGCTCCACCCGTGCTGCTGTTTACGGATTGGATATGATCGTAGGCAAACGTGTAATTCATGCCAAAGTGAAAGAAAAGGAACAGGCGCGTAAAGAATTCGAACAAGCCAAAAGGGAAGGAAAAAGATCTACTTTGTTGGAACAAGACCGTCCCAATGTTTTTAAAACAGAACTTGCCAATATCCAGCCCGGAGAAACGATCACTGTCGAATTGTTTTATACGGAATTACTTGAATATAAAGATAAAGAATACGAATTTGTTTATCCTACTGCTGTAGGTCCAAGATATTCGACCAAGCATGAGGAATTTGTAGAATATTCAATCGCCCAATGGATCGGATCCAATAAATCTACGTTTGATATTCAGGTGGCAATCGATGGAGCTGTTCCTGTGCAGAGTGTTTCTTCCTCATCTCATCAAATCAAGGTCAATAAAGAAAATGATCATTGTACGAAAATCGCATTGACTAATCCGAAAGATGTAAATCCCGGATCAGATTTCATTCTGCGTTATGGTTTACAGGGAGAACGGGTAGAAAGCGGACTGACCCTTTACGAGCATGGTGACGAAAAATTCTTCCTCTTGATGATGCAACCTCCTAAAAATGTGAAGAATACCGAAATATTACCGAGAGAATATATTTTCATTGTCGATGTTTCAGGTTCCATGCTGGGATTTCCATTGGAAGTTAGTAAAACGATTTTGAAAAAACTGATTTCTTCCCTTCGTCCGGAAGACAGGTTCAACGTAATGCTGTTTGAAAGCAGCAATTCCATGCTTTCCAAAACATCATTGCCGGCAACTTCCGAAAATATTGAAAAGGCAATCAAAGTAATTGATAATCAAGAAGGCGGAGGTGGCACCGAACTCTATCCCGCACTACAAAAAGCATTCAACTACAAAGATCCGAAAACGAAAAACTACGCCAGGACATTTATTATTGCAACCGACGGATTTGTTACAGTAGAATCTGAAACTTTCCGTCTGATTTCGGAAAATTTGAATCAGGCCAGCTTTGTTCCTATCGGTATCGGACGAAATGTAAACCGTTATCTGATCGAAGGAATAGCTTGGGCTGGTTCTTCAGAACCTTTTATTATTAAAAATCAGACAGAAGCTGAGAAGGTGGGCGAACATTTTATCAAAACCATCTCTCAACCCATTCTTTCCGACATAAGCATTGATTGGGGAGGATTTGATGTATATGATGTTTATCCTCAAAAGATACCTGATATTTTTACCGAACGACCGGTGGTTGTTTTTGGAAAATACAAAGAGAGCGCCTCCGGAACCATTGTAATTAAAGGAAAAACAGCCGAAGGAGCTCTTGAACAATTCATCCCGCTGAATGAGGCCGTAAAATCGGACAATGAAGCTCTACGCTACTTATGGGCCAGAAATAAAATCAAATACCTGAGTGACTATGCCGGATTTTATGAAGATACAAATGATTATGTTGAAGATGAAAGCGACATATATTTTTCAAAATCCAATAAAGAGGAAATTACTCGTTTAGGACTGAAATATAATTTATTAACAGCTTTCACTTCATTTCTCGCAGTTGATCAGAAAACTGAAAAATATAGCGCCAACCGGGATAGTCAGACAATTGCTCCTGTGGCAAGTTATTCAGCTCAGGAATGTAATAAAACAATGAAAGAATATATTGACGTTCCGGCTTCCGAACAGGTTTTTGAGATGGTAGAACAAATGCCCCAATATCCTGGCGGAGAAAAAGAATTGATAAAAAATTTCATGGAAAAATTCCAATATCCTGCCAATACATCAGGAAAAAATATCAGTGGCAGGATTATCCTTCGTTTCAAAGTTACAGAGACAGGAGAAATAACGGATGTTGAAGTAGTTAAATCCCTTGACCCGGCATATGATAAAGAAGCTGTTCGTGTTATCAAGTCCTTACCGAAATGGATTCCCGGCAGGCAGAATGGGAAAGCGGTCGCGGTTTATTATAGTTTACCGGTCACATTCAAATAATTGAAAATGGAAAGTGGAAAATGATTTCGTGCGCAAGCCTCATTTTCCACTTTCCATTTTCAATTTTCAATCAAATTAGTGCATCGCATTCATTTGCTCTATAAAAGCATTAGGATCCGTAAATATAATTGTTCCATATATTCCTATGAGGGCAATACACATCAAGATATATAGTGCAGATAAAATGATTCCGATGATGGCACAAACTCGTCC
>JAVBMQ010000196.1:0-19794 GCA_031552335.1 Bacteroidales bacterium
TGCCCAACGCATCTCGAAACGATTCTTTCAGTCGGTAGTATCGTCCTTCGAGACCTGTCTGTGGATTTATTCTTGCTTCTGCTATGAAAATCATCCGGCAAACTTACAACAAATCTTTTATACTCCCGTGTACTACATTGGGGAGTTTGACGCTTTGAAAATGATGACAATATTGATTTGTAGATAATTACAAATAGACAACTAACGAAAATACCCCGAAAATTTGTTGAAAATATTTTTGAGGGTCAAAGTTGGGTTAAGCAATAACTATACTGAAAGCTTTCTGGTAATCACTTCATACCAGTTTTCCCAAGAATCTTTTATTGTTAAATAATTGAGTTAATTCTCTCTAAAACTCAAAGATATTGATTTTTTATCATTTAACTGGTTTTAAGTAACTACTCAGGGCTATTACGCAATGACTATAATAGACCTGAGTAGTTACTTTACAAAGTAAAATAGTTAATAAATATTAATACAATGATATTTAAAATTAACCATTTGATAGAAACAGGAATAAAATTGATGATCCGAACCCCCAACCTCCAATTTTACCGTTTTTTCTTCCATTTTGACCTATTTTTGGATATCATTTCCAATAAAAACCTGTTATTTTGTCATTTAAAATCAGCAAGCGTTTCTGATCCGTTATGTAAATAATAATTTCAAAAAATACAATGAAAGCAAAAATTTTATCTTTACTAATTATCAGTTTCTGTGTCGTTAGTTCCATGTCGGTTAAATCGCAAACATACGAAGGTAATGTAGTGGCTTCGGAAGGTGCCTGGTGCTGGTTTGCCGATCCCAGGGCGCTTCATTATGAAAATGAGGGTGGAACCATTAACAGTACATATATCGGTTATATTGATGTGCATGGAAATATTAAAGCCACACAACATGATTTCCTGACAGGCAGAACGAATGAAGTTTTGATCCGTTCCTATTTTCAACCCGATGATCATGATAATCCTACTTTCTTAGTATTGCCGGACGAACGAGTCATGATTTTCTATTCAAGACATACGGATGAGGCTTGTTTTTATTATCGTATTTCACGTGAACCGGGAGATATAACAACACTTGGAAGGGAAGTCAGACTTGCTACAGCCAATAATACTACCTATCCGTCTCCATTTATTTTATCAAATGACCCCAACCATATTTATCTTTGCTGGAGGGGAATCAACTGGCATCCGACGATTGCACGTCTGACTATACCGGATGCTGATGATAATGCTTCATTTGACTGGGGGCCGAAACAAATTGTACAGTCTACCGGAGCAAGACCTTATGCCAAATATATGTCAAATGGTAAGGATAAAATATATTTAACATATACTACCGGTCATCCCGACAACGAAAATCCGAACTGGGTATATTTTAATTATATCAATATTCCCGGTACGGATGCCACGAAAATTACGCTTACAGATGTAGAGGGAAAGACCCTCTCAACCATTAATAGTGGTGTGCATAATGTGAATAAAACTACATATTCAACAGCTAACCCTAAGGCTGTGGTTGATAATACTGCTTATCGTGATTGGGTATGGCAGGTATCCATGGATGCTGAAGGTAAACCTGTTATTGCCATGGTAAAGATTAACGATGCTAAAACTTCCCATGATTATTATCATGCTACATGGACAGGTAGCGAGTGGAAAAAAACATTCCTTTCAAACGGAGGTGGCCATTTTCACCAAACATCAGGATTGGAGTTATGCTATAGTGGTGGTATGGCGATCGATGATAAGGATGCTTCAAATATTTATTGCTCTGTTCCTGTAACTGGTACCAATGGTAAGGTATATGAAATTATTAAATATACTGTTGTTAATGGTACAGTTACTGCTACGGAACAAATCACAAAGAATTCAAAGAAAAATAATATTCGTCCTTATATTATCACCAATTCAGGCAATTCTTCATTGAGACTGACATGGATGCATGGTGATTATTATGACTGGATTGTAAGTGTTACAAGGCCGAAAGGATACCCGACAGCTATCCATTGTGATTTTGAATTGCCGTCGGATCCGGTAGATTTGAATAATGGGTTGGTAAAAAACGAAGATTTTACAGGAACAGTAGAAGGATCTGCATATACGGATAAAGGTGTTCTTGTGTCGACTAAAAATACATCGGGCATCCTTCCTGCCGAAAGTTCCTCTGCATTCTCTGTTTCCACCTCTGTATATATTTATGAGGGTGATTATAATGGTAATGTTCTGAAAATCGGAGATATGATTTCCTGGGGATTGGATCGTTCCACGATCAAACCTTATGTGAAAATCGGAGATGTTCTCTATAATAGTACCAATTTATTAGGAAATTCTGATATATGGCAGACTGCCAGCAGAGGTACCGGAGGAAATTGGCCAACTGCCACTAAACTGAAGTTCTTCAATCTGACGCTTACCTATGATAATGGTTTGTTGAGAACATATATCAATGGTTTGATAGATCAGTCAATCGTAGTAGAAGGACTCAATCTGGATGATGTTGCTATTGGTGGTTTTACAGGTTGGGTCGAAGATTGCCGCATATACAATCGTGCTCTTTTGCAAGGAGAGGTAAAGGAATTGACAAAAATATCGCTTGCTTATACAGAAAACAGTGATTTTCTGAATGGAATAGAATTAGAGATGTTGGAGGTTCCTTCAACAGTATATACGGATGTGGTTATGCCTGCTCAAACTTCTTCAGGAAAAACAATTACATGGAAATCCTCTTCGTCTTCTGTTGTTTCTACTGCCGGAATAGTTACTTTTCCTAATGAACCGACTACTGTTACCCTGACAGCCACTATCAACGGACAATCAAAAGATTTTACCGTTACAGTTATGCCCCGGGATATTAAAAATAATAAACTGCTTGCTTATACATTTGAATCTGCAGATTTATACAGCAAAAGCGGAGCTAAGTATGTTTCCGATCATTCCGGTAAAGGCAATGATGCAGTCGTATACGGAAGCGCTGTTGTTGATGGAACGTTAGACCTGACTGCAAATACTGCAGCCGGGTTTTCTACCAATGGTTATGCTACAGCGCCTAACGGAATTATTGACGCTCTCAGAAGTTATAGTTTTCTGATGAAGGTTACTCCTTCCGGTCTTGATAAGTTACCTCGTTTATATGACTTTGGGTCTGCTTCTTCTAATAGTGTTTTCGGAAGGGCAGATGCACTTACAGCAGGACTTAAATACAATGGAGGTACTACCAAGATGATTACTTCCACCCAAAAACTTACAATCGGCAAAGAAACCCGTCTGGCATTCACTTATGATGCCAAGACAAAAGCTACAAAAATATATATTGATGGTGTTGTATCGGCAAGTGGTACGGATGTTGCCAATGAGCCATATCAATTGTCACAAATTGGTGCAAATACCAGAAATTACATTGGAAGGGCACAATGGTGGGATACTTCCGAGTCTGCTAATAATATAGATTTCAAAGGTACTATAGATGATTTTTATCTTTTTGATATTGCCCTTACTGCAGATGAGATTACTCAAATCCAGACAAAAAATGTATCATTGGAGATCAATAAATTACCGGCATTGACATTGTATCCGAATCCTGTGAACCGGAATGAAAAAATTGAACTCAATTATGGGTTTACTCCGGAAGGTACAAACGGATTGAAAGTGGAAGTGATTAATATGCTGGGAAAAACCTTGCAAACAATTTTATCAAATCAAACTCCGGTTACTTTGGACGGATTTACTCAAAGTGGCTTGTATATAGTACGTGTAACAGATGGAAATAAAAATGTAATGACCGGAAAAATTCTTGTAAAATAACAAAAATATATGAGCCTGTTAATAAAAAACCTCCCTGTTCTGGGGAGGTAATTATGGATTAGGTGAAAATTTTGTAAGCGTTAAAATGGCGCTGTTTCCAAATACTCTAAACTTTTCTTTACACTTTCAAATGGAGTATAATCATATTTTTCCACTTCAATGATAGAGTATAGTGTACCTGCTGTTTTTATATTTTTGTATATGGCATCAAAACCAACCATGCCGCTTTCTCCCAGTTCTTTGTCATCTTTAATATGCAGCAATGTGAACCGCCCGGGGTAGTTTTTGAAATATTCCACAGGACTCTTTTGTCCCATAACCGTCCAATAAACATCCATTTGGAAAAATACTTTATCCTGATCCGTATTTTTCAACATGAAATCATACATGACTTCTCCTTCTATTTTTTGAAATTCATATGCGTGGTTATGATAACCAAAGAGGATTCCTGCTTTTTTGCATTTGTTCCCGATCTGGTTGTAATAATTACAGTAAATTTTCAAATCGGCCAGTGTTTTGGGTATCGGCATCGAGGGTGCAACAATATATTTTATACCTGCCGATTGATGGGCGGCAATACAGGTTTCCCACCATTCCCAAATTTCGTTCCAGTTTGTCTGATTAACATTATTTGCCAGGGAACGATTGGTGTGTGATGAAAGTGCATTTAACCCCACGGCTTTCAATTGATTTTTAAATTCTTCCGGAGCCAGACCGTAGAATTTACCATCGTTGTATCCCGCAGCTTCCAGATCTTTAAATCCCATTTTAGATAATGTGGTGATTGTTCCTTTAAAATCTATATTTATATCATCTCGTACCGAATACATTTGGAGAGCAATTTTTTTCTCTGTCCCTGGACATTTGTCTTGAGGCTTTTTTGCTACTGTATGCTGTTGGCAGATGAATAAAAAAAGAACTATTGTAATTGTAAAACTAAAACTTTTCATTGTGATGTTATTTTTCAATAGATTTAGTCATTTTCTCGCAATTACATAATCCAAATAAATTTGGTTTCTGTCTATTGTTTAACGAAAATGTTGATTTCTCAATAATAATAATCAATCCATAATTTTGATTTTGATGTTCCTGAACCAAACATCATCGCCATGGTCTTGTAAACCAATATATCCTTCATGATTCGATCCGCCACAATTGTTCAGTAAATCGAAGGCAAAAGGAAATTGTCCTTCCGGAGTGAACTTGCTATTTTTAAGCATTTCTGTCCATTGGGGAGTCCACAGGTGATATTCTAATACATTTACTCCGTTTTGATTGTGGACAACTGTTCCTTTATAAACCATAATTTTGGTTGTATTCCATTCCCCATACGGTTTGGCGTTTTGTGGTTTAGCGGGAATCATATCATAGAGGGAAGAAGAACAGCGGTTACCGTCTACACCCAATTTTCCATCCGGATGATTTTCGTTATCCAATATCTGGCTTTCGGGGGCTGAAATATAAATGGGTTCATCTTTTACTTCCTGCGCCAGATAGAAAATACCGGAATTACCACCTTTGGATACTTTCCAATCGACAGTTAATTCAAAATTTTTAAATTTATGGCTGAAGATGATATCACCACCCTCTGCAGAATGTCCTTCACCTGTTCCTGAACCATTGATTTTCATGGTACCATCTTCGATGATCCAACGAGCAGGCATTTCTGCTTTTCCGTAACCTCTCCATCCGTCAAATGTTTTTCCGTCAAAAAGAGTGATATAGCCATCTTTATCGGCTTTATATCCTAAGATATCCACTTGCGGATTTTCTAAGATTTCGGGAGTAGCTTTTGTTTCTGTTTTTGTTTCTGTATTCATTTCTTCCTGTTGTTTATTGTCTTTTGAACCACATGCAACTAATGATGTTATTAAAGCAATGCTTAAAAAATAATGAATCTTTTTCATGATTTGTAGATTTTATTGAAGTTGATGTTTGTTTAAATATTTTCATGGTTATTAGCATTCAATAGGTCATGGCATTGCCGGGAGCGTCCAACCCTGCCTGTAATTGTGTTTAATCAATTCAGCTGCAAAAGCTTTGGCATTGATAGGGTCTGTAACTTCTTTATTGAAACTAGGATGTCCGTCTTTAATAGTAAACCCATCTTTAATAACGGTTTTGATGGTTGCAGTATCCGGAATATTTGTAAACTGCATGTTAGCTCCATCCCACTCGAGTTCCTGATTCAGATCTTGCAAACGGACAGCCAATACACCCATGACTACCATTTCATTCAACGGTCCGGCCTGGCTGAATGGTGACGATGGCTGTATCCGGTTTGATGCACTTTCCTGGCATGCGCGCACCCAATCCATCTGATGACTTAATGTTACTTCCCGCATTACTTTTGGAGCGGAAGGAATTCTTCCAGATAATAAAAATGGGTCCACACCATAGCATCCACAGATCAATGTGTCTTTTGTCCCGTGGAAAATAACGCCACCTCCGGAACCTGAAATATTCATATCACGCCCTGCCGGGAACCCTTTCGGACGCATAGGTTTAATACCTCCGTCGTACCAATAAACTTCGACCTCGGGCATGGCTACTTTCGGGAGGTTTTCCCTTGATGGAAAAGTATAACGAACCGATTGTGCATTGGGGGCGCAATCCGTTAGTAGCAATGTGGAACTTCCCTGTACTTTGGTCGGATAACCTAATTTTAACGCAACAAATACCGGATGCAGGATATGGCATGCCATGTCTCCAAGCGCTCCTGTACCGAAGTCCCACCAACCCCTCCAATTCCATGGCGTATAGATTTCGTTATAAGGACGGTCTTTAGCCGGTCCTAAAAACAAATCCCAATTTAGTTTAGAATGGGGTTCTTGTGCCTGTTCAGGGCGTGGAAGTCCCTGCGGCCATATCGGACGATCGGTGAAAGCCTCCACCTTTGTGATTTCTCCGATTTCTCCATTCCATATCCATTCGCAAATTTTGCGGACACCTTCTCCTGAGGCTCCCTGATTTCCCATTTGTGTGGCAAGTTTGTACTTGTCGGCCAATCTTGTTAGTAACCTGGATTCATACACACTGTGGGTCAGCGGTTTTTCTACATAAACATGCTTCCCCATTGTCATTGCATCGGCTGCAATAATGGCATGTGTATGATCGGCTGTTGCTACCATGACGGCATCGATTGATTTACCTAATTCATCATACATTTTACGGTAATCGTAATACGTTTTTGCCTTAGGGAAATACTCAGATACCCGTTGACTGTATTTCCAGTCTACGTCGCAAAGGCCGATAATATTCTGGCTTTCCAGGTCTTTCAGCACTTGAAATCCCCGGCCTCCCACACCGACGCCGACAATATTCAGTTTGTTACTTGGAGCCGTATGCCCGAGATTTTTTCCCAGAACCACACTTGGAACCACTGTCAACCCTAATGCCGCAATACCTCCTGTTTTAAGGAAAGATCTTCTTGAAATTGTGCTTGACATGATTAATAAAGATTTATAAGTAATACAATAAATGCTTCTCTGATGGTTTACCTGATCGGAACTCCATACCCTTCTTTAAGTGTTTTCCGGCGTTACAGATTTGGCAAAAGTATTTATCAAAATATCAATTTTTTTGTCTCCGAATTCTTCCGTTTTGATTATGGTTTTGCTGATTCCCTCGAGTCGGTCGTTGCGTTCTTGAAATCGTGTGTCATTCCGGCAACTCCCTTTGTTTCAATTACATCAACATAGCAATTGTGGGTTTGGTCTTTGGCCATATGTCCGTAAACAAAAATGCAAACGTCCTACGGCATCGATACTTGTATCGTTCATGATCACATCTTCTTCGTCAACAACTATTGTCTCCGGATATTCAGTCAGGGCAAGTGTGATTGTTGCCGGTTTTTTATCACAAATATACATGATAATCTTCAAACTTACATAAAATTATGAATTATAAGTAAGTTTAATGTGAAATTAATGCGTTTTTAATAGAGATATATTTATAAGTTAATATTTATTTAACGTTTAGAAGAAGCAAATGTCCCGAAAACGCAGAGTACTGCAAACAACGCGAATGTTATTTGCAGGCTTTGCATAAATGCAGGGAAAACCGATGGGATGATTTCTTTGTTCCCTACCTGTAGCGCGATTGCCATGCCGGCAATACCCATACTGAATGCTTGTCCCGTAAGTCGTACGGTACCTGTGGTAGCAGATGCCTGGCTGTAATATTTCTTTTCTACCGAACTCATGATGATATTGGTATTGGGAGAGGAGAAAATACCGAATCCGGCTCCCAATAAGACTAATAACAAAACCAGTATATATATGGGAGTTTCGGTACTGATAAAAGTCAATCCGATAAGTCCGCAAACAATAATTGCCATTCCTGAAGTTGCTAAATGTGATGCCGAAATCCGGTCAGACATTTTCCCGGATATCAAAGAAAAAACAGATTGAACGCATGCCTGGGAAATCAATATCAATCCTGCATGCCTGGCGTCAAATCCTCTTACATATTGCAAATATAAACTCAGCATAAATGCAATGGCCGAAGTTGATGCATAATTGATCAGTGCAGATAAAGAAGAGAGCGTGAAAACCCGGTTGCCGCTGAAGAGACGTACATTAAAAACAGGAGACGTACATTTTCTTTCATACAAAACAAAAATAATAAAAGCAATAATTCCGGTTGATAACCATATAATACCTTTGGTTCCGGGAAGTTCTGTAAAGCCAAATATCAATCCGAAGAGTCCGATTCCATAGATAATACTTCCTATATAATCGAATTTTTCTCCTTTGGATTCTACCCATTCTGTTTTCAGAAAAATACGGGAAAGTATTACAACAATAAAACCGATAGAACCACAAATAAAGAAGATACTCTGCCAACCCCAATAATGTGTCAGCAAACCGCCAAGAAACGGACCCGCAGCTAAAGATGAATATACAACGGCTGTATTGATTCCCAGGACTTTTCCCCTTTGATTGGCAGGAAAAATAGAGGTGAGAATAGCCATACTGGTACCAAACATCATAGCGCTTCCCAATCCGGATAAAAAACGAAGAATGATCAGGATAGTTCCTGAAGGTGCGAACCCGCAGAGAAAAGTACACAATGAAAAACCAAAAACACCCCATTCAAAAATCTTTTTACGGCCTGCTAAATCGGCCAACCTGGCAAAAGGGATCTGGAAAATAGCTGTAGATATTAAATAGGCAGTAGCCATCCAGGTAAGTGTAACAGCTTTGAGAGAAAATTCTTCGCTAATTTCACGCAGCGCCAGATTGATGGATGATCCCATGAATGGAACCAGAAAAGCCGACATACAAAGTGTAAAAAGAACTTTGTTCGGTTGGATGGAAGATGTAGTTTGATTCATTGATGTACCAATAAATAAAAATTTTAATTCTTAACAAACAAACCGTTTATTTGTTGTGTTGATTTACTGTATATCCGATGGGATTCCGGGGTTTATTTAACAAGCTGTTTTTGATTTGTAGTTCAGCTAAAGTTTTATTGATTAATTCAAGTTGTGTCCGGGTATCATCGTTTATATCATTGTAATCGGCAAAGACCTCTTCTAAGTACAGTTTTATATTTTGTATTTCGTTTTCTAATTGATCCATTCTGTTACTTGCTGGTGGATTTAATATCAGTTGGCGGACAAAAACGAAGGCACGCATAATATTACGGTTTATCTCTATTGCCGTTTTTAAGTTTAGAACACTACTCAACATTGAAACTCCTAATTCAGTGAAAGCAAATGGTAAGTATTTAAAATTACGTCCTCTACTTTTGTTCAAGATGCCAATTTGGTATCTTGAAAGTTCATCTCTTGTTAATTCAAACATGAAATCTTCATCCTCAAAACGTTCAATGTTTCTTCGTACGGCTCGTTTTAATTGAGCTGTCTCTGTTCCATATATCTCAGCCAGATCGAAATCCAACATTACCCGATATCCTCTGATATCATAAATCTTACTTTGTATCAAATGCAGATTCATAAGATTGTGTTTTGGTTATTTTGAATATTCTCTCAAAGGGTCCTCTAATATTTTTTTGTCAAATTAGTCTTCGAATATTAAAAACGCTTTTTTAATGATCGAATATTTCGTAATTTTGCTGAAAAAAAGGACTAAAACGGATACTTAGTTCCTGATTTAGTCCTTTTTTATTGTTCGGCTTTTTTAAGCTAAAAAATGTGGAGTATAGCGGACTCGAACCGCTCACCTCGACACTGCCAGTGTCGCGCTCTAGCCAGATGAGCTAATACCCCATAATTTCCGGATGCAAAGGTAGAAAAATAAATTTAAATTTATAATAAATCAGGAGAAAAAATAGATGATAATATATAATATTACATTTCATATTGATAATAAAGTCTTAGATGAATGTCTGATCTTCTTTAAAAAAGAATATATACCAAAGGCTATCGCAAATAAAATACTTGAAAACCCCAGGTTTTGTAAGATCTTATCCCATTCGGAAGATGGAAGTACGAGTTATTCCCTTCAATTTCAAGTAAAAAATCTGGATGCATTAAATAATTGGTGGAAAGAATGTGGTAATTTACTGAATGAGCAATTAGTCAAACGTTTTTCAGAACAGGTTATGGGATTTACCACATTACTGGAAGCTGTTAATCATGAAGATGAATGAATAAAGAACGCATTATATTAGGAATTGACCCGGGTACCACAGTTATGGGTTATGGAATTTTACGGGTTGAGAACAATAAACCCTCACTGGAGGCTATGGGAGTATTGGAATTAAGTAAATATGAAGATCATTATCTTAAACTGAGGCGGATATTCGAACGTGTTACGGGGTTGATTGATCAATATCATCCTGATGAGTTAGCCATTGAAGCTCCTTTTTTTGGAAAGAATGTGCAAAGTATGTTAAAGCTTGGCCGGGCACAAGGAGTTGCGATGGCAGCAGCACTGAACAGGGATATCCCTATTTTCGAATATGCTCCTTTGAAAATAAAAATGTCAATAACCGGTAATGGGAATGCTGCAAAAGAACAGGTAGCTGATATGTTGAAACGTTTTCTGAAAATTCCTGAAGAGAATATGCTCCCTCAATTGGATGCAACCGATGGATTAGCAGCCGCTTTATGCCATTTTTTTCAAAGTAACCACCCTGTTCAGGATAAAAAATATACCAGTTGGAAGGACTATGTTAATAAAAATCCGAAAACGGTCAGGAATAATTGACAATTGGCTGATTTGTGAAAAGTGTTAATAAAAAAAGGTTTGTTTTTACACAAACCTTTTTTATAAGGATTTAGAGATTTTATTATTAAAAAATCATTGTCAATTAATCAATTATATTGCTTTTTCTCTGATCAAATATTCCGCAATCTGTACTGCATTCAATGCTGCACCTTTTTTGATCTGATCTCCTACGCACCAGAATGATAACCCATTGGGATTGGAGATGTCTTTGCGAATGCGACCTACGAAAACAGGATCTTTTGTGGCAACGAATAAAGGCATCGGATATACTTTATTGGCCGGATCGTCTTGTAAAACAACTCCTTCTGCTTTAGAGAAAGCATCTCTGGCTTGTTCTGTAGAAATAGGTTTTTCTGTTTCCACCCAGATAGCTTCAGAGTGAGCACGTAAGGCCGGCACACGAACACACATCGCACTTACCTCTACATTGGAGTGCATGATTTTTTGTGTTTCATGAAACATCTTCATTTCTTCTTTTGTGTATCCGTTATCCGTAAATACATCAACCTGAGGAATCAGGTTATATGCTAATTGGTGAGCAAACTTACTTACTGTCGGTTTCTCTCCGTTGATTATTTGTTTGTATTGTTCTTCCAGCTCTGCCATAGCTGCAGCTCCAGCACCGGATGCGGCCTGATAAGTGGCAACATGTACACGTTTGATATGGGAAATTTCTTCCAGAGGTTTTAATGCCACTACCATTTGTATGGTGGTACAGTTCGGATTGGCAATGATACCGCGTGGACGATCTTTTGCATCTGCTCCATTGACTTCCGGAACAACCAGAGGTACATCATTGTCCATACGGAAAGCACTGGAGTTATCGATCATTACAGCTCCATATTTAGTAATTGTTTCTGCAAATTCTTTAGAAGTACCGGCTCCGGCAGATGTGAAAGCAATATCAATACCTTTGAAATCGTCGTTGTGTTTTAATTCTTTGACTGTAATCTGTTTGCCTTTATAGGTATAAACAGTTCCGGCACTACGGGATGAACCGAAGAGTACAAGTTCATCCATCGGAAAATTATGCTCGTCAAGTACACGCAGGAATTCTTGTCCTACCGCTCCGCTAACGCCAACAATCGCTACTTTCATTTCTTGGGTTTGAATTAAAAATAAATAAAATAAAATTGTTTATTAAAAAATAAAACCTACCTTTGTTGCCAACCTGGCTTTTGTCGGTTCGGCCTATTTTTGGACGACAAAGGTAATTAATTATTAATCAAAACAGTAATAGTCTATGAAAAATTTTATGCTAATCATGGCATTTTTTGCCACATTTCCTGTTTTTTCTCAAATTTCCGATGATTTTAGTGATGGTGATTTTACAACAAACCCGGTTTGGTGGGGTGATGCGGGGAAATTTGTTGTGGATGAACAGTTCCGTTTACAGCTTTCTGCGCCTAAGGAAACTTCTACGGCCCAGTTATTTACTTCTTCCTCTTCTGCATTGAGTACTGTATGGGAATTTGATGTGATTATGAATACTAAACCTACAACGGGAAATTATGTAAAAGTATATCTTTGTGCAGATACTGTAGGTATAGGAAAATTATGGGGACTTTGTCTCAGGATTGGTTACAATAAAGATATAGCTTTGTGGTATGAACCGCAAACGGGTACGGGAAAGAGTTTGTTGAAAGGGATTACCGGACGACTGGATATAGATACAGTCTCTATTCATGTAAAAGCAACATTAGATGCAAACAGGCTTTTTTGCATGGAAACCCGACTGTCCGGCGAACCGGATTATATAAAAGAAGGGGATGTAAGCCTTCAGGCAGCGAATATTCCTGAAAGTAAATACTTTGGACTTACTTGTGTTTATTCTTCAACTAAAAATAAAGGAATATATATGTTTGACCGTTTTTCTGTATATCCTTTATCTGAAGAACCTATTACCCCTCCGGGAGAAGAAGAGCCTGGTCAATCTATTGACAGTCTCGATATTATAATTAATGAGATACTCTATCAGCCTTTTTCGGGAGGAGATGAATATGTTGAGCTATTTAACCGATCTGATAAAATAATCGATCTCTCTTTATTAAGTATTGCAACAAGGAAATCAGATGGGACCTTACAGAGAATCAAACCTTTATCTTCTACACCTAAGTTATTATTTCCGGGAGGATATTTGTTGGTTACCGGATTGAAAGAAAATGTATGTGCATTTTATACCTGTTATCCGGACATTGATTGTGCCGAGTTAACAACGATGGTTTCCCTTCCGGATGCTGGTGGGACGATTGTCATTTTTAACAATAAAAACCAGCAGATGATTGATGAATTTTCCTACACCAATAAAATGCATGTCTCCGGATTGAGTAATCCGAAAGGAGTTGCTTTAGAACGAATTGATCCTGAAGAACCCACCAATGATGCGTCAAACTGGATATCAGCTTCTACCGATGCCGGATATGGAACTCCCGGCTATCAAAATTCACATCATGGAGATAATAAAGATAATGGTGGGACTGATACAGGCCTTACAATCATAGAACCTAATATTCAGGGTGGTATTGATTATTTTCAGATTATGTATCAGTTCAGTCATTCGGATAACAGGTGTAATCTGATTATTTTTGATATTTCCGGTCGCCAGGTTGATTCGATATTGAATAATGCTATATTGGGAACTTCAGGCGTTATCGGATGGAATCCTCAGGATCGTCTGAAACCCGGAATATATATTGTATATGCAGAGGTTATTACTTTGAATGGGAGTGTAGAGAAGTATAAATTACCTCTTGTGCTGAAGAAATAAAAAAACTGTCCGGACAGTTTTGCTATCCGGACAATTTTTATGTACAAAAAATAGTAATTATTTTTTATCAGTCTTTGTACATGTAGTTGTTTTATTTCCTTTTTTGCAACAGGATTCTTTCTTTGTTTTGTCACATTCTTTTTTATCCTTGGTGCAAGCTTCTTTTTTGCATTCTGTCTTTGGAGCCTCTTTTTTAACTTTTTGGGCCATAGCCAAATCAGATGTTGCAAAAAGAGCACAGATAACCATTGCAGAGACAATAATTTTTTTCATATAAAAACAATTAAATAATTAGACGGAGCAAAGATATGTTATAATGAGTGATATTGTATTCTAAAAAAATGTATTCTTACTTAATTATCCTTATGAACAAGGAAAATATTCCTACATTTGCCAAAAAATGTATATTTATGATAGAGATACAACAAATAAAGAAGAGTTTCGGAGACCTGCAAGTCCTAAAAGGAATCAATTTAACGATCAATCAGGGAGAAATTGTTTCTATTGTAGGTCCGAGTGGCGCCGGCAAAACAACTTTATTACAGATTGTGGGAACCCTGGACCGACCGGACTCAGGTATTGTATTATATAATGGATTAAATGTTAGTGGTTTGAAAGATAAAGAATTAGCTTCTTTTAGAAATAAAAATATCGGATTTGTCTTTCAATTCCATCAGTTATTGCCTGAATTTACAGCATTGGAAAATGTGATGATACCTGCTTTGATTTATGGAGATAAACAAGGAAAGGCAAAAACAAGGGCCAAAGAAATACTTGACTTTTTGGGCCTTTCAGATCGTACGGAACATAAACCGGCAGAGCTTTCCGGAGGAGAAAAACAGCGGGTAGCTGTAGCCAGGGCATTGGTAAATAGTCCTTCTGTGATTCTGGCAGATGAACCATCCGGAAGCTTGGATACCAAAAATAAAGAAGAATTACATCGTTTGTTTTTTGAATTACGTGACCAATTTAATCAAACATTTGTGATTGTTACGCATGATGAACAATTGGCGGCGACGACTGATAGGATTATTCATATGAAGGATGGAGTAGTGTCGGGTTTTTGATTGCTTTTTGCCTTGATGCAAAAAGTAGTAAAGATCATTTTTTATTGTTGCCTTATTGTTGCCTTACTTTTTGTCTTGAAACAAAAAGTAACAAAAAGTTCAAGGCTGCGTCCAAATGGCTAAAAAATACTACATTACGGCTAAACGAAAAAAACTCGCTACGCCTACGGCTACGCTCAAACAGTTTTTCGTTTTTAACGCCTTCACTACGTATTTTTCTTCACGCCATTTGCCCGAGGCCGGTTAGCTGACGCATGTAACAGGTTTTGTTTGTTTGTTTGTTTGTTTGTTTGTTTGTTTGTTTGTTTGTTTGACATTATTGAGCGTACACCTCCTGCTCTATAGATATTATTACATTTGTTGTGTTTTCGCATCATTTATTTGTAGGGGTGGAGTTTGCCCGTCCAATACTGTCAAACAAGTATATCAATAAACACAATTAATCAAAATCTACAAACCTAACCCGGGCTTTATGCCCGGATATCCCCCGAGGGGGTTTGGGGGGTATACCTTGCTGTCAAAATGCTGTTCGAAGCGAGTTGAGCGTAGCGAGCGAGCAAGTTCATTTTGACGAAAAGCGCCTTTTTTTGGTTACTTTTTTTGGCGCAGCAAAAAAAGTAACAATAACAAAATCATTGACTATGTGGAAAAATTATCTTTATTTCACCCAAAAAGAAAAAACAGGAATTTTTATTCTGTTTATAATCATTATAGTGGTTTTTACAGCCCGCTTTTTTATTCACCAAAAACAGCCAGATGATGATATCCTCCCATTAGAAAATTTTGAACGAGAGGATAAAGAAGCAATCTTATCAGAAAAAACAACTGTTCCTGAAGATCAAAAACATTCCGGTTATGAGAAATCAGCTTATACATTACATTATTTTGATCCGAATACCATTGATTCTTTATCCATGATAAAAATGGGTTTAAAGCCCTGGCTTGCGAAAAATATAATCAAATACCGGAGTAAAGGTGGAAAGTTCCGGAGTCCGGAGGATTTTTCCCGTGTCTATGGTCTGTCTCCTGAAAAATATGAGGAATTAAAATCTTTTATCAGAATTGAAGGAAAAACAGCATATCAAAAAAGTAGTGGTCAGAATGAAAAAGTATTTCCAAATACAGATCAAATAGCATCTGTATCTTCCAGGCAAAACCAATCATTTCCAAAAGAAGAAAAATATCCGGAAGGGGTGCTTGTAGATATTGCTGTTGCAGATACCGTAGAATTTAAAAAAATTCCTCGTATAGGTTCTGCTTTTGCTGGCAGGATTGTAAAATATCGTCAGATACTGGGGGGCTTTTATGATGTGGAACAAATCCAGGAGGTTTATGGTATGACTCCGGAATTGTATGAAGAAATTCGTCCCTGGTTGAAAGTCAATCCGGATTCGGTCAGATATATAGATGTCAATAGGGCTTCTGTTGAAAAACTGAAATCTCATCCCTATCTTAATTTTTACCAGGCCAAAGCCATTGTAGAATTGAAGAAGAAAAAAGGAAAATTGCAGAATATACAGGAATTATCTCTTTTGGAAGAATTTACCGAAAGAGATCTGCAACGCTTGAAATATTATTTTTTGTTTGAGTGAAAACGGTCTTTTTTTACTATTTTTGTACTCTTAAAATCATTCAGAAAACAAAAATGGACAGTTTTTTAGCATTGATAAAAAAACGCAGAAGTACGCGTAAATTTACAGAACAGTTGTTAACTCCGGAAGAAGTGGAACAACTGATGAAGGCAGCGTTGATGTCGCCTGCATCCAAAAGCAGTAATCCCTGGCAATTTGTGCTGGTTGAAGATAAAGAGGTTTTGCAGAAACTTTCAAAAGCCAAAGAACATGGCGCTGCCTTACTTGCTGATTGTGCCTTGGCAATTGTAGTGCTGGGCGACCCGATGAAAAGTGATGTCTGGGTAGAAGATGCATCAATAGCTTCTATTTTTATCCAGTTGCAGGCCGAAGATATGGGATTAGGTAGTTGTTGGGTACAGATACGGAATCGCAGGAGTACGGATGAACAGGATGCAGAACAAAATGTTAGAGACATTCTCGATATACCCTATCAATTATCTGTATTGTCTATTATAGCCATTGGACATAAAGCGCAGGAGAGAAAACCCTATGAGGAAGAAAATCTTCAATGGGAAAAGGTTCATATTGAAAAATATAAATTAATATCCGGTAATGAGGGCGAGGAGTAATAAATCTGGTGATAAATTAGCTTACGGATTATCTTTTGTTTTCTTCGGGCTGCTGTTTTTATTGGATATCCTTGGTGTATTCCGGTTTATGAGTATCCAGGGATATGTGATGGACTGGCGTAATTATTTTATTTATGCCGGCATTATATTTCTTTGCGCCAAAAAAGAGAAAACACTGGGTCTTGTATTATTATTGGTAGGTATTGTCCTTCGGTTTCAGGGACTTGTACTTCATTGGATACCAGGATCATATTCTGTTTATTTCTGGCCGGTGCTGATGATTATAACAGGAGCCATATTACTTATTATGGTATTAAAAAAATGAAAGTTGTTTTAATTGGAGCGGGAAATGTGGCTACCCAGTTAGGAATTGCTTTGTATTTGAAAGGATTTTCTATCGTTCAGCTATATAGTAGGACGAAAGATTCAGCATCTACTTTAGCTAATCGTCTGCAAATTCCTTTTACCACAGATATCAAAGAGATTATTCCGGATGCTGATTTATATATTTTTTCGGTTAAAGATGATGCTATTCAGTCCCTTTTGGAATCAATGTCTTTTGGGGCAGGTTTGTATGTCCACACCGCAGGCAGTGTTCCGATGAGTATTTTTAAAAATTATGTTTCCCGTTATGGGGTGTTGTATCCTTTGCAAACATTTTCCAAAAACAGGAATATCTCATTTGACCATATCCCGGTTTTATATGAAGCAAATACGGAAAAAGATACAGAAAATCTTCGATTGCTTGCCTCCAGTTTGTCGGATACTATATTACAAGTAGATTCCGAGGCCAGAAAAAATGCACATTTAGCGGCTGTTTTTGCTTGTAACTTTGCCAATCATATGTACACATTGGCATCAGAAGTATTGGGAGAAAAAAAAATTCCCAGGGAGTTTTTATTACCGCTTATTAAAGAGACTGCAGAAAAAATACAAAACCTTCATCCTCGGGATGCACAGACAGGACCTGCTATCAGGCATGATTTGCAAACAATGCAAAAACATATGGCAATGCTTTCGGATGAAAATAAAAGACAAATTTACGAGATAGTCAGTAAAAGTATATTGGGGGAAGTTAAGAAAATTAAGAATTAAGAATTAGGAATTAAGAATTATTTTTACGTACATGAGCTAATTCTTAATTCCTGATTCCAGATTCGTCTTCTCTTATTTTACAAACTTAGATACCACAGATTTATCTCCTATTGTCAGTTTAATAAGAAAAACTCCTTTTTCTTTAATTGGAATAGTAAGTTCATTACTTCCAATCTGAACGTTTTTCAGATAATTGTTCCATACGGTTTGTCCGGAGGCATTGAAAACATTTACATATAAATTATTTGTTTCTTCGGCTGAAAAATGTACCGTAGAGAAATCTTCGTCATTGGTAACATAAATGGAACTGAGAATAGCAGATATGTTTTTTATTCCGGTTTCCAGAGAGGTAGAAACAATGATATCATCAATATAAACTGTATTTACAGGTCTGCCGGTTGCAAAATCAGGCATAATGGCGATGGTGTTATATGGCCCTTTTGCTCCATTGTTTTTCAGGTCAAAGAATATCTGTTCCCATTCGTTTAATTTTTGCGGAACATACTCAGCCATAGGAGTAATTTCTTTTGTTGGTCCTCCTGTGTCAGATCTTTCAAATTTGAATTTTACCTCTGCACCTCCCGTTTCTCTCATGAATTTGAAGGAAACATAGCTGTACTTATCCGTATCAAAACGATTCATTTTGGTATCCTGAGTCAGATTGGCCCAAAATCCGGCCCAAGAATTGGAACCAGCTACAGTGCGGGTAATTTTCAATGCATAGTTACTTGTATTGATTCCGTTCGTTTGTGGGTTGCTGACAATATCAAAGTCAGCACTTTCCATAGAATTCAACATGGGAGTAAAGTTAACCCATCCGTTTTCGAAGTTCTCAATAATTGCGACAGATTCCGTCGGAGCAGGAAGCATGAAAGGATCTTCTGTTGCAATTTTTGCTTCTGCAATATTATTGAAAACAACATCATCACAGTATGTAACGGATGCATTGGTACTTTTGTCAGGCATGATGAAAACTTTTGTATAAGCGCCAGGTTTTACTGCTTCCAGATCAAATACCACATCAATCCATGTATTGGCAGGAACATTTTCCACATCTGTCTCTTTGTTAGCGCCACCGGGTCCCCCTTCTAATTTAAGAGTTACTCTTCCTTCAATGGTTTTATACATTTTGACATGAGCATATCGGAAACTTCCTTCAGTAGTTCCTATATTCAGTCCGGTGATATCGTTTTTAATTGCACCACCATAATCGTCTCCTCCCTGGGCTTTAGTGATTTCCAGAACATAATCACTTTTATTCAACCCAATTTTGTATGGATTTTCTGTGATTCTTACATCATTGGCTGCCACATTATTCCAGACAACACTTTCTTCAAAATCATCAACAAACAGGCTGGTAGCAGCAAAATTAACCAAAGCTTTACCGTCCCAGTTATAGGATGATTTGGCAGGAAGGTTTAAGAATGAGAAAACAGTTGGTGCAATGTCATATAAGTAAGGCGCTCCTTTGTCATCTTCTGTTTTTCCACAAAACAACTTATTTGTATAAGAAACCCAGTTAATGGAAGATGAGCCTTTGTATAAAGGAATATCAGCTTTACCTAATCCACCGGTAAATATCTCATTGGAAGTTCCTGCACCGGGAGTGTAAACAAGCAGATTGTTATAGCTCGGATGGTTTGTATCCATTGCTTTG
>JAVBMQ010000112.1:0-13366 GCA_031552335.1 Bacteroidales bacterium
ATTGCAATAGCAGATTTGGATGGAGATGGAGATAAAGAAGTTATTGTAGGAAAAACCGATGGCGTATATGCATGGCATCACAATGGAAGTCCATTTTCTCCTAATAAGTTGTATTCTCATAGTAGTTACGATTTTGCTTCAAGTTCAGTAGTCTGCGATTTGGATAATGATGGTCAAAAAGAAGTTCTTATACATGTCAAAAAGAAAACAGGAATAGGAAGTGCTTTATTTGCAATAAAGGCTAATGGTACACTTGTTAGTGGGTGGAATGGGTCTCAAACTTTTGCTTCCGACTATGGCGGAAGAGGAATCTCTGTGGGGAACTTAAACAATGATGGAAAACTTGAAGTAGTGGCTTTATGTAAAGACTCCCTTAAAGTTTGGAATAATCAGGGACAAATAATCCTTGCAAAGAAAGTACTAGGAATTGGGCAATTCGCAGATAATCAGGCTCCAATTTTGGCCGATGTAGACGGTGACCCGGAAATTGAAATCATTTTTGGATCTGGAATTGATAACAAAGTTTATGCTTATAATCTGGATGGTACAATGGCCCAGGGATTTCCTTTAAATACAGAAGGTAATAGTAACTTTTTCTACAATTCTGTTTGTGTCGCCGACATTGATAACAATGGAAAAAATGAAGTAATTGCCTCCATTGTAAATAAAGTTTATGTGTGGGAAACAGATGGTCTATCCAGTCGCATAGAATGGGGAAGCCAACGCCACGATCCCCAGAATACAGGAGAGTATTTTAAAATATGCGATCCTAAAATTATTACTGCAAATACAACCTGGACTTCTAATCAAACATTTTGTGGGGATTTGATCATTCATACAGGAACCCTGACTATAAATGCTACTTCTACAGTAACAATGGATCCGGGAAGTATGATCATTATAAAAAAAGGAGCAAAACTGATAATCAATGGTGGTAAGATAATGAATGCTAATCTGAAAGCAATATCAGGAAGTACTGTTATTTTACAAAATGATGCTTATGTAAAACTTTCCAGAAAAGGAGAATTTAATATTATGGGAGGTGCTTCATTTGAGTATATCAAAGGTAATATTGATGTGACTCCATAGAGTTGAAATATTTTACCTGCATTCGACACAATCTTTTTTAATAAATTCAATAGATTGATTATCAGAAATCTATTTTAATATATTTGCTGATTTGGGTGTCCCGTTGGCGAAAACAGGAGCGGACGAAGTATTTTGGGTGTTGATTTTGAGATAATAAAAAAAAGAATCATTCTAAAAAACAGAATGATTCTTTTTTTTGATAAAATTTGTAAATCAAATTCTTTTATATACATTTGCGCGAATCAATCAATAATAACTTAACACATGAACACAATGAGAACACTTATGCGAATTACTTGTATGGTTTTTTTATCGCTTTTTTTTGCAGGAAATAGTCTGTTTGCACAAGAAGAAAATGCAGAAGCCACATCTTCAGACCTGAAGACCCCAAACGACAATGCTTTTTTTGGTTTTGGGGCTGGGTTGGATTATGGAGGTATCATAGGTATAAAATTGGAATACTTGCCTGTAAAACATCTGGGTATTTTTGGCGGACTTGGATATAATCTGGCTATCATTTCCGGAAATGTCGGACTTGCTTATAAAATACTTCCGGATAATAAAACATGTCCGAATATCATTGCATTTTATGGCTGTAATGGTTCTTTTAAAGGGGAAGATTCTTATGCATCTCAATATGATATGAATTCTTATGGTCTTACTTTAGGAGTTAGTCTGGATATTATCACAGGTCAAAAAGGAAATAAACTTTCATTGGGACTATTATTTCCTATTCGCTCTCAAAAATTTATGGATAATTATGATAAAGCAAAAAATGATCCTAATCTGGAAATAAAAGGAGAACTCATTCCTATAGGGATCAGTGTAGGATATAATTTCCGGTTAAGCAAATAAATCGAAATCATTTAAAGTTAAAATAGTTACAGTAGATAGTAATTAGTTGAAATATTTTTCATTCATTAACCTCAATAAATCGTTATCATCACTAAATATAATCCATTCAATATCAAAAAAAATCAAGATTTATTACGATTTACCAATTTTTTTTCTTTAATTTGTGGTTTAGTTGTTTATAAATTCCATACTCAACTGTTTTTATTAAAGAAATTTGATGTGTTATGAATGAAATCCTTGATCCCAAACTCCCTGCTGAAGAACTAAACGCAGAAGTGAGTAATCTGTTGGAGACTTCTGATAAAAAAGAAGTTGAAAAAGAAGTAGTTAAAGTTGAAGATGCAGTTACTGAAGAAATTGCAGTGCCGGAAGAAGTTACGACACCAGAAAAAATTGTAGCTACAGAAGAAGTTTCTGTGCCGGAAGAAGTTGCGGCAACAGAGGAGATTCCTGCACCGGAAGAAAAGCAACCGGAAGCTTCGGAAAATGAAACTACAGAAGAGTTGAGTGAACCGGAAGAAGTGTCTGCTACAGTAGTGGAAGTTCCGGAAAAATTAACAAAACCTGATATTATCGAACGACTCCAGACACTTGTTGATGGAGAAGTGGATACCGTAAAAAATGAAGTAGAAGCTTTGAAACATGCTTTTTATAAACTTAAAAAAGCAGAAACAGAAGAAGCTAAAAAAATATTCCTGGAAGGGGGAGGAGAAGAAGCCGACTTCCAACCGGCAAATGATGAGTCGGAAGAACAAGTAAAAGTGCTGCTGAATAAATTCAAAGAACGAAAAGCAGCAATATTGGCTCAGGAAGAAAGCCTGAAAGAAGCCAATCTGACCGAAAAGAAGGCAATTCTGGAAGAATTAAAAGCATTGATCGATAGTAAGGATGACTTCAACAAAGTTTATAATGAGTTCCGTCGCCTGCAACAACAATGGAAAGATATCAAACTGATACCGCAATCGGCGGTCAATGATCTTTGGAAAGAGTACCAACACTACAGCGAAATCTTCTATGACCTGCTCAAAATCAACAATGAAATGCGGGAATATGATTTCAGGAAAAACCTGGAATTAAAGACTGCTCTTTGTGAAGCTGTAGAACGGTTGGATGCTGAATCTGATGTAGTATCGGCTTTCCATCAGCTGCAAAAACTTCACCAGGAGTGGAGAGAGATAGGTCCTGTTTCCCGGGAATTACGCGAAGAAATCTGGACTCGTTTCAAAACAGCATCTTCCGTAATCAATAAAAAACATCAATCATTCTTTGAAACTCTGCGGGCCGGAGAACAGGAAAATTTAGATGCTAAAACAGCTATATGCGAACAAATAGAAGCAGTCAATTACGAAGAACTGAAAACATTCAAAGATTGGGATGACAAAAATAAATTTGTTCTCGATCTGCAACAACAATGGAAAAATATCGGATTCGCTCCCAAAAAATTCAATGTTGTCATATTCGAACGTTTCAGGGCTGCTTGTGATGTTTTCTTCCAGAAGAAAAGTGAATTCTATAAATCCATCAAAGATTCGATGGAAGAAAATCTGGAAAAGAAAAAGGCTTTGTGTGAAAAAGCTGAGGCCTTGAAAGATAGTACTGACTGGAAAGAAACAACCGATAAAATGATCGCTTTGCAGAAAGAATGGAAATCTGTCGGAACAGTTTCCCGTAAATATTCGGATGCTATCTGGAGCCGTTTTATTTCAGCCTGCGATTATTTCTTTGAACAAAAGAATAAAAATTTTGCCTCTCAGAAAACAGAAGAACAGGAAAATCTCCGCTTGAAAAAAGAGGTCATTGAGAAAATTAAAAATATCGATGAAAGCCTGGGTGGAGATGAAACAATCGAACTGATCCGGGAATTGATGAAAGAATGGAATAACATAGGATTTGTTCCTTTCAAAGACAAAGATAAAATCCATAAAGAATACCGGACTGCTGTTGATAGCCATTTTGACCGTTTGAAAGTAGACCAGGCCGAAAGAAGATTGCAATCTTTCAAGAGCAACATCAGCGAAATGGCTGGTAGCGAAAAGCCCAAAGGAAAGTTGTTGGGAGAACGCGAACGTTTGATGAGAACCTTTGAAAAGCTGAAATCAGACATTCAAACCTATGAAAATAACATTGGTTTCTTATCGGTTTCTTCCAAAGGCGGAAGCGGTCTGGTAAAAGAAATGACCCGTAAGATTGAGGATCTTAAACAAGAACTGGATCTGATTGTGAAAAAAATTCAGGCGATTGATGATAATCTGGAAGGGTAATTTTAACATAGAGTTTTTATAAAATACTACAGGGGTATTCTGTAAATAGAGAAACTGATAACTGCAAAATGTAGTTATCAGTTTTTTTATTTAAACTACATTAGCTTTATTCCTTAAATAAACATAATCAGTTGAACTTTCGGGCGTGAAATTCTTCTCTTTTAAGACAAAAAGAAATATTGGGTTGAAATTAATGCATACAATTTATACGGATCACAGATTGATTCTTCTTTATGGATTACAAATCGTTTGAAGAATCAAAATGATGTACAAATAAAGCAGGTATTAGATTATTATCCACAGCTTAGTAAGGTACTTTCAGAAACTTCTTCACATGTACTAGAAAAATGACAGATAGATTTACTGAAACCTTCTTTAGATTTTTTTTACTGCATAGTTTCGGGCCTTTTTTATTATCTTCGCCATTTGAAAATTAAAAAAACAACTATGTTCCGGAAATTAGTAGCCATAGAACCCGTGAGTTTGATCCCATCAGCAGAGAAAGCATTACATTCTTTTGCCGATGAGGTTATAATGTATTCTGACATACCGGTAGGAGATGACGAAGTTGCTTCACGTATTGGAGATGCCGATGCTGTGCTTTTGAGTTATACATCCCGAATCAATCGGTCGGCATTGGAAAGATGTCCGAATGTCAAATATATAGGCATGTGCTGTTCTCTTTATTCTCCGGAGAGTGCCAATGTAGATATTCATTATGCTAATGAACGGAGGATTACTGTGAAAGGCATCCGTGACTATGGTGATGAGGGAGTGGTGGAGTATGTGGTAAGTGAACTTGTGCGTTGTTTGCATGGATTTGAGCATTCTCCCTGGGAGGAGATGCCTCGTGAAATTACGGGGCTTAAAGTGGGTATTGTGGGACTTGGAAAATCAGGAGGCATGATTGCAGATGCGTTGAAGTTCTTTGGAGCGGATATTGTTTATTTTTCCCGGAGTGAAAAGGAAGAAGCCGATGCAAAAGGATACCGTTTTCTTCCACTTGGAGAACTTCTTTCCCAAAGTGAGGTGGTTTGCTGTTGCCTGAATAAAAATACGGTTTTATTACACGAATCAGAGTTTAAACTGTTCGGAAACAAAAAAATATTATTTAATACCGGTTTGTCGCCTGCATGGGATGAATCTGCCTTTATACAATGGCTGGAGGGAGATAATCTTTGTTTTTGTGATACAGTAGGAGCATTAGGGGGAACATATCTTCTTGATCACCCACATGTGCGTTGTATGCAAGTATCGACCGGACGTACCCGCCAGGCTTTTGATCGTTTGAGTGAAAAAGTGCTGGCCAATCTTTCAGAATACAATCGGAGAAACGATATTAAGTAGGGTATTTACTACTGACCAGCCTGCAATTTCTGCTGTGGCGCTGTACACATCAATTACAGCATGTACCCGATCGTTTTTTATCTCCACTCTCTGAGTATCTCCTGTAAATCCGGGTGTAGATTGTATAGACACTTGCATATTCGTCGGACCGACAGATGCCAGTGAGGCAGCAACGCTTACATTAACCTTGGTAGGAAATAAACCTATTGCTTCTGTTGCATTTCCTGAAAAAACAACACGTTGTTCAGTTTGCAACGATTCGTTATATACTGCAGTTCCTTTCAAAGCATTCGGCCCTTTTTCATTGAAAAATCTGGCTGATGCATTTCCCATCAGAAAGGCAGTTCTTAATACATCAAAACCACCGGTAGCTCCGGATGCAATATATACGCGTGTGCTGTTTGCTTTAGCTGTTTCTATTACTTCCTGATAAAATGCAACATCTGCTAAAGCGCCGATAGACAAAGTGATAATGGAAGTGCCGTTTTTCAATGCAGGTAAGGCAAGCATTTTCAATGCAGCAGGAGAGGCTGTTTCTACGAGATAGTCAGGTTTTAAGGCAAGCAAATCTTCCAGGCTTGTACATGTTATACACGATTTACCTTCTTTTTTCATTTGGCTTACTATATGATCAGCCTTGGAGACTGTTCGGGAATAAACACCAACCAATTCATATTCCGGTAGTAAACCTTTAACGATTGCATTTACAACGATTCCTGCAAGTCGTCCGCATCCGACAATAGCTAATTTTTTCATATGGGCAAAGATACTTCTAAAAAGCATACATTCCAAGATTGTGAAAATGGGATTAGATTTTCAGAAATTTTATGTTGAGGGCATATCTTGCTATTTTTTACTTTTTGCAGACATATGTTCAATGTTTATTTTAAATGTTTGTGTTCTGTGAAATGAATTCTCCATGTATTTTTCGCCCAATTCTATATATTCCGGACAATACTTTTCTACCAAATTTCTGATAGCAATTCTTTTTTCTTCCTCTGAAGGATTTAAATCGGCACTTCCAAAAACGATGACACTTTCGTATATCGTGGTAAATTTTTCCGGGATAGGTTTTGTCTTTCCTACCACACAAAATGACACTTTATTATTGTGTTTCAGGTTTTCCAGTTTATGTCCTTCGGGTGCACAATGAAAATACAGCGAATTGTCATCCTTACTGTAAGCAAAACTGATAGGAATGCCATAAGCATATCCATTTTCACTTGTTCCCAGGCTAAGGAATCCATATTCTGCGGTTTTTAATAACTCGCAAGCCCTTTTATCATCCAGTAGACGGTCTTGTCTGCGGATGTTCTTGAATATTTTATCCATTTGTAGTATTATCTTATTTATAAAAAATAACGGAATTGAAAAGCAATTTGTTGTTATAAAACAAAATCTTATCAGATGATACTGAAATGCTTCAAAGCATTCCAAATTTTTTGTGGCAAACATACATGGAAAAGATTCTTTTTCTTCCTGATAGCGGATCAAGGATTCTATGTTGTTCTGAAGAATTGGTTTTTTGTATACAACTTCATTTTTCCCGTTGAGACAATAAGCTCCATTCAAAGTGATGAATCCATCAAATTCCAGATCTTCCAGATTATTAATGGCAAAAAGAGGTCTTCCGGTAGCAATGAATGTTTTTATACCTTTTCTTTTCAGTTCAGCGATGGCTTGCTTGGCAGATTCCGGAATGGAATGGGTTTTAAAACTAACTAAAGTTCCGTCAATATCGAAGAATGCTGCTTTTATCATTTGAGATTATCTTTACAAAAGAATTGCAAATGTAGACAGATTATCAACCCGATGTACTATTTTTGTGGTGAGAACTTAGCATATTTGTGATGAAAATAAATAAAACCAATGCTGCCCGTTTATTAGATAAAGCAAAAATAGTATATCAATTGATTTCGTATGAGGTTGAAACTCATATCAGGGAGCAATTGATGATGAGATGAAGACCATTACTGTGGCATTGCCGTCATCCTACACAGAATTCTCTCCTGTCATTACTGTTTCTCAGGGAGCAAGTGTAAGTCCCAGATCGGGGGAATTACAGGATTTTTCTTCTCTGTAACCTATACCGTAACCGCAGCAGATGGCAGTATACAAACTTATGTAGTGAGTGTTGTCAGCAATGAAGCAGCCATTAAAATGACAATTACAATTACGCAGTAATTATTTTATTCGGATATAATTATTTATTTTTGACAGGATTTACAAGATTAATAAGATCTGTAAATCCTGTCAGAGTTTTAAATCATATCAATATGAAAAAATTGAAATTACTCCTTTTAGCTCCGGTTTTGTTTATCAATTTCCTGTTTTCCTGTAACGGACAAAATTCCGGGCAACAGGAAATCAATTGGAAAGAATTATCCAAACAGCCCAATACGGTGATTGTTGATGTACGTACTCCGGAAGAATTTAACGCAGGACATATGGAACAGTCAGTAAATATTCCATTACAGATATTGACTGATTCCATTCAAAGTCTGAAAAAATTTGACCATGTGATCCTTATTTGCCGCACAGGCAACCGCAGTGGAAAAGCCAAAGTCATTTTAGAAGAAAGTGGACTGAAACAGGTGTATAATGGAGGAGGTTGGGAAAATTTCAAGAAAAAAATAAGCGATTAAGTGTTTGATATAAAAGCTTTGTATTTGTTTTCTGCTTGTTTTATCAACTCTTGATCGATTACAGCATCCTGATCAAAAAATGTTGTTTCAATGGTCAGATTACCCTTTTTGATCACTTTTTTCCAGTTTCCAACAATTTGACCTCTATATAAAATAACAGGACGGAAAAGTCCGTTATTGGAAAAAGCTTTGTGCTGATGTTCCGGATCCAATACATTCTTTCTGTCTTTGTAACTGATCAGATATTCATCGTAGGCAGGAAGAAAATGTAACTGATCATCCGGTTTCCGGTAATGGTGATAGGATTCGTGTACAAGTAATTTCTCAGAAGCAAATGTTTCTGAGATTAATTCGTTGGATATCAGATGAACAGCTTGTTTTAATTCTGTAAGGGTCAAGCCCGACCACCAGGAAAAGTCCTGTACACTTGCCGGGGAATGGCTTTGGAAATATCTTTTTGCGAGTTTGGCTAATGCTTCCTCTTTATGTAATTCAGGTGTCGGAGCAATACGCTCGTCAATCAATGTATAGGTTTGTTTTTTACCTTTATCGATACCATTGCAAACAATTCCTTCGATTTCAGACCGGAACATAGCATAATGAATCCAGTGCAGCTCTGTTTTCATTCCCATCCGATCCAGTTCTTCTCCGATTTCCTGTTTGGTCAGATGCTTATTGCCTCCTAATACCTTTTCTACCAATGGGATGGTCCGGATATAAAAATCTTCCGGGATACCCAGGTGCTTGCTGTAAGATTCAAGAGGAGTTTTTAATCTGTAGGATGATAATTTTATCATCCACCGGAGATCTTCGGCTGGGACTAAATGCCAGGTTGGTCGCATGATATGTGTGCGGACAATTTCTCCTCGTTGCAGGGCTTCTTCAACGTCTTTAATAGTAATTGATTCCGAACGAATGCCTACCGCCCATTTCGACATAGCGTAGTCCTGAGCCTGAATCGCGCCCATCCAGGATACGATATCTTTAGGCGTTTTGAAAGTCGGATTCGCCAATTGCTGGCTTACCACTCGGATTTCCGGGATCATGATCAGATGAAATTATAAAACAGCCGTAAAGATACATATATTTTATGGTTGATTTATATCCATTTCTCACTTAAAACTTCTCCTCTTACAGAAAGCACGATCACTTTGATCGGAATATTCCTTTCTGCCTGTTCGCGTCCCATTTCGGCAATCCGTACCAATCCGCCGCAACATGGCACTTCCATAATGAGAACAGTCAATGTATCAATTTGAGATACATCGATCATTTCAGATAGTTTATCCACATAAGATTGTATATTATTATCGAGCTTTGGACAGGCGATGGCCAGCATTTTTCCTTTCAGGAAACGGTTATGGAATTCTCCACTGGCAAAAGCCGTACAATCGGCGGCCAATAACAGATTGCTTCCCTGTAAAAAAGGAGCATGCGGATTCAATAAATGTAATTGTACAGGAAACTGTCTTAATTCAGAGGCAGGTATGTATGGAACATTTCCTGTAGGCATTGAGTATGCATGGGAGGTTGGCGCTTTAATCTCCCGCATCATTGACCCCGGACATCCACAAGCCAAAGGTTTTTCTTTTTCGTGGAAATTTACTTTGATATGGTGATTTTCCAGATATTCCAAACCTTGTTGCAGAAGGTCTTTTTCTCCATGATCTTTCAAATGATTGAGATGAGCGAGTATAACAGATTCACCTTTGCCGGAAATACGTTCCATAACTGCTTCTTCACTGTAAGGTTCGGCTTCCCTTTCTTCCAGGGTAATAGCTCCTACGGGACACTCTCCTATACAAGCGCCTAAGCCGTCACAATACAGTTCGCTGACCATAACCGCTTTTCCGTTGATCAACTGTAATGCACCTTCATGGCATCCGGTAACACAAGCTCCGCAACCATTGCAAAGCTCTTCATCAATTTTTATAACTGTCCGTTTCATTTGATTATCTGATTATCTGGTGCAAATGTAAACCGGATTTTTATTTTAGATTGTCACAATTGTTACATTTCAAAAAAGTTTGTATTTTCGTAGTTGAATTAAACATTTTCATCATGGATTACAAAACCATATCTCAGATTCCGCTTTTTCATTCCATAGAAGAAAAAGAAATTATCTGCATTTTTTCAGCATTGAAAATTACAGAAACACATTTCCGGAAAGATGCTTTGCTTGCTTTGCAGGATGAACTTTGCAACAGGTTGATTATATTACTCTCAGGAAGTGTGAAAGGAGAAATGATTGATCCTTCAGGAAGAATCATTAAGGTTGAAGATATTTTTGCACCTAATCCGTTGGCAATTCTATTTCTATTTGGAGAAAATAACCGTTTCCCGGTACAGGTAACGGCACGGGAAAGTGTAACAGCCTTAGTTATTTCCAAACAATCGGTTCTCCGGATGTTGAGCATGAATGAAACATTGTTGAAGAATTACCTGGATATTTCTGCAGGATTTGCGGCACGCCTCAGCCGAAAATTACATTTCATGTCATTCCGTACTATCCGGCAAAAGTTGGCCATGTATATGCTTAGTCTTTCAAAAGCGGCACAATCCGATATCGTGGAACTGGATAAAACGAAAAGCGCTTTGGCGGAGTATTTCGGGGTTTCACGTCCTTCATTGGAACGGGAACTGACCAAAATGCAACAAGACGGATTGATCCTTACTTCTAAAAAGGAAATAGAAATAAAGGATAAAAAAGAACTTGTTCGCTTGATTCATCTTTAAAAATGTAACATCGGTAACACTTTATTATCTGAAAAATTTGTTTCTTTGTAGCATTGTTGAAGAAAATTTGTTTTTATTTTTTTAGGACACGAATTTGAACGAATTAAACGAATTTGAACGAATTTTTAAAATGTTTTCATTCCTGATTTGTTTTGATTCGTTTAATTCGTTCAAATTCGTGTCCTAAAAAAGACAAAATTAGATTTAAACATGGTTGTTATGAAAAAGTTACTTAGTCTGATTCCGGATAAGATGATTCTTCCTGCTTTTATTCTCGGAGGATTAATAACAGGTTTGGGCGCTTACGCCATGTATATGTCGAGGGCGCATTCTTACCTCTCCGACGATCCTTCCGCCTGTATCAACTGCCACATCATGACTCCCTATTATCAATCCTGGAATCATAGTTCACATGCCCTTTGGGCCAATTGTAATGATTGCCATGTGCCGCATGACAATGTTGTTTCCAAGTATGCTTTTAAAGCGTTCGACGGACTTTATCATGCATCTATATTTACGATCAAAGGTGAACCGCAGGTGATACGTCCGCGTGATGCAAGTAACAATGTGATTATGGAGAATTGTATCCGTTGTCACACTCAACTCAATACGGAATTTGTAAAAACGGGCATGATTTCTTATACGGAAGCAAAAAATGGAGGGGGGAAAGCTTGTTGGGATTGCCATACACAAGTACCTCATACGAAAATCAGTAATCTTGGATCATCTCCGAATGCAATTGTTCCGTTGCCCGAATCTCCCGTACCTGAATGGCTGAAAAAAGTAATGAAAGAAAAACAATAAAACCTGAAAGATATGTTGGGAAAATTAACAGAAGCAATCAAGCGTAAACCTATCATCGGATGGGGAATTTTTGCTGTCGTTATGGTGGCTGTATTTTTACTCGGACTTCTTGCGGCATCTATTACAGAACGACGGGCGGAAATTGTAACCTTGTATAATAACAAGAAAGTGGATATAAGCGGTATTGAATCCAGGAATGAGATCTGGGGAGAAAATTATCCCCGTGAGTATAATACCTGGAAGAAGACGGCTGATATGGATTTCAAAAGTAAACATCTGGGTAATATGCCGGAGGATGTTCTGGAAAGTCGCCCGGAGATGGTCGTGCTATGGGCTGGATATGCATTTTCGCGGGATTATTCAGCTCCTAGAGGACATATGCATGCACTGGAAGATATCTGGGCCACATTGCGTACCGGTTCCCCGGATGAAAACTCTAAAGATATGCAACCGGGTACTTGCTGGACCTGTAAAAGTCCTGATGTTCCCCGGATGATGCATGAAGCAGGCATCGAAGCTTTTTACAAGGCTTCATGGAGTCTCTGGGGTGATCAGATCGTCAATCCGATCGGTTGTGCCGATTGTCATGATCCGCAAACGATGAACCTGACAATCACACGTCCTGCTTTGGTTGAAGCATTTGAACGACAGGGACATAATATTTCCGAAGCAACCCCTCAGGAAATGCGTTCTCTGGTGTGCGCCCAATGTCATGTTGAGTACTTTTTTAAGGGCGATAACAAGTATCTTACCTTTCCGTGGGATGGAGGTATGACCGTTGAAGATATGGAAAAATATTATGATGAGTCTGATTATAAGGACTGGACACATGCACTGAGCCGTGCACCGATGCTGAAAGCACAACATCCTGATTATGAAATATTTTTGATGGGACCTCACTCTCAACGGGGTTTGAGTTGTGCTGACTGCCATATGCCTTATATCTCGGAAGGAGGCATCAAATATTCCAATCATCAGGTAGTAAGCCCGTTGAAAAATATTTCGGCAACCTGTCAGACTTGTCACCGGGATTCAGAAGAAAATCTTCGTAAATATGTTTATCAATATCAGGATAAAGCGCTTGAAATCCGTGACCGGATCGAGCAGGAATTATCCAAAGCACATATCATGGCTAAAACAGCATGGGATCATGGCGCTTCTGATAAAGAGATGGATCCGGTATTGAAATTACTTCGTCAGGCACAATGGCGTTGGGACTTTGCTGTAGCTTCACATGGCGCTTCTTTTCATGCTCCGGTGGAAACACAACGGATCCTGGCACATAGCCTCGATAAGTCTTTATTGGCACAATTGGAAGTTCAGAAGGTGCTTTTTACCCATGGAATAACTGATGTGGCTCTGCCTGATATTTCTACCAAAGAAAAAGCGCAAACATACATTGGCCTGGATATGAAAACATTGAAGGAAGAAAAAAGTCAATGGGTGGATAAGGTGGTTCCTCAATGGATAGAAAATGCTAAGAAGAGCGGTCGGTTGTTATAAAATTTTTTAATTATCTGCAGTTTCTCATAAGGTCGGAGGCCTTTGAGCAATAGGATAGGGCAACTCCCAATCATGTTCTGAAGATTTACGAGCCCTTGGCCCATCGGGCCATCGTGTCCGTAGCCG
>JAVBMQ010000105.1:0-16738 GCA_031552335.1 Bacteroidales bacterium
TATTTATAAATCAAGTCATTTAATAACAAAACTATTTTTCATATAAACTGTTCAAAATTATTATTGACATATTTTTGATCCGGATCTGTGTTTTTGCCAATTTTAAATTTTCACTTTAATCATTTAATTTACTTATTTATGAAATCATTCAGAATTACTTCACTATTGTTTTTAGTACTATGCTTTTGCATGAAAGTCATGGCAGGAGGAGAAAGATCTCCCTATATATCCAATATATTGGATTTTATTCCCGCACCCGGACAATTTATCAATCAGAGTTATCCCACATATGAAGATGGAGATTCCAAAACAGAAATATTGAAAAAGGTGTCTGATGCACTGGTAGGAAAAACAGGATCAATTGTTTGTCTTGGAGCCTGGGGTGGACATATCATCGCTGGTTTTGATCATTCCATCGTGAATGTTCCGGAAGAAGCAGATTTTAAAATTTATGGAAATGCCATTCCTACCTGGGCAGAACCAGGTATTGTAATGGTAGCGCAGGACCTGAACAAAGACGGACTTCCGGATCAATGGTATGAACTGGCCGGATCAGAATACCATCGGGCAAACACTATCCATAATTATCAGATTACTTATTACAAACCTGATCCTTTGAATTCGGATGTGACATGGAAAGATAACCTGGGACACACGGATGTTGTTCCAAGAAACAATTTCCACCAACAAGCATCTTACTTTCCATTATGGATTGACAAAGATTCAATCGTTTGTACCGGTTCTATCCTGGCGGCAGAATTTCCGGTTCCCAGTACCAACACATTTGCAGCCTTTTCATGGGGATATAGTGACAATCAAGCCAACAATATATCTACTTTCGACATTGATAATGCAGTAGATAAATACGGTAATTCTGTACATTTGACCCATATCGATTTTATCAAAGTTCATACTGGAGTGCAAAGAAAAAGCGCTATGTCGGGAGAAATCTCAACTGAATTTGCGGGCATAGAAGATCTGCATGTAGATGCCAAAATACCTGTAACAAAAAAAGTTGTACTGGACCTATCTCAGGCTGATGTAAGCGATGAGGGCATTTCTTCTTTCCTCTATGACACTGAAAATACCTATTTCGACATCAACAATATTTTCAGATTTTCACACAGCGCTTCCGACTGGGGAGGCGGCTTTTACTCCTATAGCGGGTTCATCTGCAGTAATCTCTCCCCTGACTTGACAGAACCAAGAAATCTGTATGATGGAAATACGATCAATAAAGGAGCCGTTTCCGGTTGGGAATACAACGGAACCAACGAATTTGCAGCTATGACCGGCGGTGGTGTAGATGGTAAAAATACTCCTTACCTGTTAAACTTTGGTTCGTCTGAAATTTCCTTTGCTGACGATAAGGCAAGAACTGTAGATGGAGCATATGTTACTACAGCAGCAGTCTCTCATCTTTCCATGAAATATGGAGATTCTTATGCCAAAACATTCGGTGGAGAAAACGGTACTGATCCTGATTTTCTGAAACTTATCGCCACGGGTATGAATGGAGAAGAGGAAACCGGAAAGGTGACTTTTTTCTTAGCTAATTATCTATCTGATTACGGATGTGATGATTATATCATCAGTGATTGGAGTTGGATGGATCTTTCTTCCCTGGGGAAGGTAACTAAAATTAAATTTGAGTTTGAAAGTTCTGATAATGGAGAGTGGGGAGTGAATACGCCTTCTTATTTTTGTATGGATAAGCTTACGGTGGAAAAATTAAGTGATACTTCGATGGGGGATTTGAAGAAAACGGGTAGTATCAGGGTATATCCAAGTTATGCAACTTCATATATTAATGTAGAAGCTAATGCCGGAGAAAATATTTCGTTGTTTGATTTGTATGGAAGGAAAATGAAAGAAACTAGAGCCGATGAAGGGATCACGGAAATCAGTATTACTGATTTTCCGAATGGTGTGTATATTGTAAAAGTACAAGGAGAAACTGTTAAAATTCTCAAACGATAACAAGAAATAAAAAGACCTTAATTATTCTGTTCGATTGAAAAGTGTGGGTATTCGTTTTATTGTGTTATCTCATGAAATGTATATTCCACACTTTTCTTTATTTATAAATACTGCTGTTGCAAAACAAAAAACTGCCAAAAGAATTTAATCATTGACAGTTTTTTGTTATTTACTGAATAACCCTAAAAAGTTCCAAGTAAAATATTACAGTATCATTTATCTAACTATTATTTTACGTGTTTCCAATCCTCCATCACTATATGTTACACGAATAATATATACTCCATTATTAACTTTCATTTTTGTACTAAATAAGCCTACAATATGTCGTGAATAGAGTTGTCCCATTATCGTAATAATATCAACTTGTTTTATAATTTTATCTGATGCAATCAAAACATCATCATCCTGCTGAGTAATAAATAGAGTCCTTAAATTTCGGACTCCCGAAATTTCCGAATCTTTTTTAACCCCGTAAATAAAACTGGCCACATCACTATCAGACATTCCTTCTTTTGTTGCTATTGCCTGAATAATAATATCTTCATTGATTACAATAGGTTCTGTGTATAAAATTCTGACAGAAGAAACCGTTGGATCAGAACCATCTACGGTATAATATATGCTCGTTCCGGATTGAGTTGAATAAAGAGATATAAGTTGTCCCTTTTCAACTGTAGAACCTGAAGAGATAGAGGCTGTAGGACTTTTTAATTTCTCCAAAGGTTTGGCAACATTAACCGTTGTCATTATCCTTAAATCCGTTCCTTCCACAGAAATAAAAATCTGAGTAGAACCAGGCAATTCTGCTTTCACCTGTATTTTTGCTTTCCCTTCATGATTCAGAATAACATCGTTATCTACTGTAGCAATACTTGAAGAAATTACTTTAGCAATCACTTTTTTATTGGCAGCAGCCTCTTGAGGTTCAACTGAAACATCAATATAATCCTTGCCATTATAAGCCAGATTTAAAACAGGTGTTGCAACAATGGATTTTGTCTCTTTTTGTATTTCAACACGTTGCATAAAATCTTCTACCATATTAATACCTGCATAGCTTTTCACTTGATGATTGACAGTTAAATACACTTCATCTGTAATATTGAATGGAGATTGAGGTATAAAACGAACTTTCAAAACAAAGTGTTCATTGCTCACCGGGTTGGTCTCTGCATTAAGCATATCTATCATACCCAATATTGACTCTCCATTTTTCGTAACACGAATTGAATCAGTTGTCAGGGTAGCCGGTTGCATAAATTTATCAAATTCAATTTCGATACCACTTTCACAACCATGCACTGCTTTTACCGAAGGCTGAGTGCTTTGTACCATCGGTATATTTATATCCAACTGTGGAGGAGGTACAGGTAACCAATCACTGTAGGTAGTTTGGTAACCTTCTTTCTCAAATTTCACCTGCCATAATCCTTGTGGCACATCCCATGCATATATACCATATTGATTCGTAATTTGTGGATTAATCTGATAATAATTTTCAGCATCCCATAAAACAACTTTTTCAATACGCTCTCCATACATATTTTCTTCTTCAGTCTTGTAATAAATACTAGCTGTTACACCTGACAATGGGTTGGAAGGCACAGATTCATAGACAAAACCGGAAGGGTCTTCAAGTTCTATAGCTGGGGTAGAGCCACTAGTTCCCGTCTGACTTCTGCTACCTGAAGTATTAGTTCCACCAGAACTACCGGAGCCAGCACCAATCCCATTTTCGGAACCACCTTCGCCATTACCACTGGAACCGCCGCCAGAACCGCCGCCATCACCACCAGAACCACCGCCGTCACCACCAGAACCGCCTCCTCCATCACCACCATCATTATTATTGCATTTGGATTGATTAATTTGATAATCTAATAAATATAGGCGCCCCTCCATATTTGTTATGGCATTATTGAGTTTTCGCTTATAAATAATATCAACAGTTACTTCTAATGCCATTTTGCCTAATATTGTAGCAAAGGCAGGAACCAAAGATGTTCCTCCTGTAGCAGGTGCTCCAACAATTTCAAATGCAGCAGAAAAGTCCATCATTAATTGGACTTCAAATTTAACAAAATAATATGAGGCAACTTTTGTTTTCATTTGATCAATAGCCATACCACATGCAATAACTTCATTTTCAAATTCAGGACATTTAATGGAAGGAAGTAAATTTGCAAGGTTTCCCACATGTCGGTAATCATTTATTGCTTCATTAGCTAATATAATATAATTAGTAATAGGAAGAATTTTTGACAAAGTAGCTCCCAAAGGTTTTGCAGATTTCAAACATGCAGCTGCTGTCAATTTTTGTGTATTTGTTTTACCTACTGCTAACTTTAATTGAGAAACCTCAGATTTTAATGCTTGTACTTCTGCCTGTTTGGCATTAAATTGCCATGGATCTAACAATCCAGAATATAGTTCGTCCTCTAACACACTCAATTTTATGCTTTTTAGTTCATATAATGAGTTTGTTTTATCAAAAATTTCAGTTGCTTTTGTTAACTCAAGAGTTAATCCCTGTACCAAATTTCCAATTTGATTTTGTAAATCGCTATATACGCCCTGTATTTTACTTAAAGCTCCATATATTCTACTGGAAAAGGAGTCTCCATTTGCACTGATGCTTCTTAAAGTTGAAGCAATAGGGGTTTGAATTAAAAAATAAATATTATTAGAAAAATCGACATAACCACTTTCCTGCTCTGTATTAATCACATAAATACTATTTCCTTCTGTAGTTTTATATTCGGCATATCCGCTAGAAATTAAGTATATGTCAGTTATTCCTTCGCAAGATTTTGATTGGACTTTTGTTCCATCTAAAAGTTCTATATCGAAATATTTTTCTGATGAAAAGAAACTTTCAATTCTCTTGAGATACATTTCCATATCAAAAGAAGAATCTTCTAATGAATCTATGATCACCTGCAATTCATTATTAGATAATGAATTTAAATATTTCATATAAGCTTCTTTATCAAAATCACTTTGTGGAAGATCAATAATGCCTAAAGCAATTGATAATGAATCAATGACTGCTTGTGAGTATTCATTTTTAGATCCATTTATGACTTCAATCCCAAATTTTAATTCTTTGCATAAAATATCATATTGTTCTTTAAAATCTTTTAAATACTCTCTGTCTAAATATATTTCTTCATTTGACAAATAATCCACACTAACATCTTTTGGAAGATTACCTGAATAGAACTTTCCTGTCGCAAGCCATATATCCTTATCCTTATCATATGTCGCCGGCAGTTCAACAACAGAACCAGAAGTCGTTTTTACATAAAGATTCACATTCGACAACAACTCTGGATTGTTATCTGTAAACTCAATCTTAAATGTAAAATCAGGATAGCTAGGCCAATACCAATAAATAGGAGCAACTGTCAACGGGTGCAAAAAGTTAAACTCAGTGACATATTCACACAAATCCAAAGATGTTGCTGGATGAGCAACATTGATCATTGTTACCTTCGACACTTCAATTGCATTAATATTGTGAGTCAGTTTTCTAGTCTCCGATTGAATGCTTATGCCTTGAGGAGTGACCGCTTTAGCATAAATATTATGAAACGAAAGTGCATAAGGCTTGTATAATTCACAAACTGCAGACCATGACCCATTTGCTAAAGCTTGCGTTTGCCCAATCAAAACATCATTATCATAAACTCTTATTTCTGTTTTGGCCATAGCAACTCCACTGACAATCAATTTATTTTGTGTTGTTATCGAAGGAACAATAATACTCAGGTCATTAACTGTAAATTTTGCTGTACCTATTGGCTGACGGATTGTTTTGCCTTCTAGTTCAAATTCAACAAATCCATTGGGAGTATAATACCCTCCTTTGGTGGGAATGACACAAAAACGGACTATATCTGAATAATTGTTTAATGGAATAGTCAATTGATTGTCATTGATATTATAACCATTAGACATTATATTTCCGATCAAGACAGAATTGGCTACAAAAGAACAACCCTCCGGTATATCTACTATCAACTTCACATTACTTACATTACTTCGATGTTCGTTTTTGAAATTTATCTCACTACGAAGCGTCAGGTAGTTGCCTGCTACTATAGATGTTTTATTGACAGAAAACATTGTATTAGTGCCTGTGTAGTAGAATTTACTCTCATCCAATTGAGGGATAGTAGGAATGGTTACTTCTGTAATTTTTCCACTTTCCACAACAACTGTTTGAAGCGCATAATGGGCTCCCGGCTCCAATCCTATAGCAGAAAATGCAGATAAGTTTAATATCGAATTAAAAAACTGGCTTTTTGCCATTGAAACCAATTGATAAGTACCATCAAACAGGCCTCCCGTTGTGAAAGCCTTACCTGAATAGGCAAACCGGTTAACATAATGGCCTGCCGAATCATAAAGGATTCCAATATTTGAAGTATTTCCGCTGTCAGTATAAGTTGCCTTGATAAAACCATGTTGTACAATATCCAATCTAGTTGTAGTTTTTAATGTTTCATCGACAACAATAACATTTTTAACCGGTTCAAATTCTTTTACACGACTTGTAGCAGTAATTTGAATCTGATCTCCAATATCTATTGTTTCCAGCAATACAATTTCAGAATATTGAACTACGAAATTAGTTATTGGCGTCTCTTTTGTAAGATTATACAATACATAATCTACATTTTGATAATTCGAATACCAACTTTCTATACTTGGAGTTTCTCCTTGAAGTGAACTTGCGGTATAAGTATAATCTAATGTAATGCGAACTCCATTTATAGGTTCCAATGTTATCAAACCTAAATCAGCACCTACATTGAAGTTTGTTTTCGCAATAGTTTGATCAACATAATCAGGATAAGATATTACTATACTACTTGAATCATTATATATTTCTAACGAAAACTTACCTTCCCTATTTGTCTTTGTAGTTGCAATTCTGGAATATTTTTTATTCAACATCTGCAAAACACTTACTGTTGCATCAGAAAGTATACCTTTATCTTTACTTTTCACCAATCCCTGAAGTGTAATCAAAGATATTGGTTGAAGCTCTAACTGTATAGTATTATTTCCAGCAATTACATTATAATCCTGAAGTTGTGGCAATGCATAAACTTTCCCCAGCTCTTCTGTGAAATTGAGCTGGTATTTGAGTTTCATTCCGGCAGCAACACCTTTAATAGTATCTTCTGCACTTATAAATACATCATTCTGATCAAACCATTTTATGGTTGGCTTTGTCATGACTTTTTGTCCGTTAATTCCGGTTATATTTAACTGAACAGAGTAAATAGATTCTAATGAATTAAATTCTACAGATACATTTTCTTTTTTGACGACAATATTATCGATTTGACCTAATATCGAGCCATATTTATTTTTCAGTATCAATTGATAATTACCAGTTGGAATGCTATTATAAGTATATTTGTCTTTATCTGTTGTGGTAATAGAAAACAATTGTCCGGAATCTTTATTTTTCAATTCAAGTGTCAGGTTTTTATAAGAAGCAATATTATCTTGTTTAGGAAGTATTACTTCTAAAATACCTACTTCAGATAACCGTCCTTGAAATACAAAACCTGATGCAATTTTTGAAGTTAAATCATTATCAGTTTGCTGCTTATTCCAATTTTTATTGACTGCACCTTCGTTTCCTCCTAACCAATAATAGTTAGATTCAGTTTTATCAGTAAAAATGGATTTTATAAATTCCTGATCTTCCTCAACATTAATAATTGCCAGATTTCCTCCTAAACGTTCACATAAATCCTGTGCCTCCCTCCATGTTATGGGAAAATCAAAGATCTGATACATGTATCCATTATTAAAATGGATTTCAGGTTCAACATAACTGCTACCTGTTTTTATAAATACACTTGTCATAGGTTGAGTCCATCTCCCTTTATTATCTTTAGCATGATAGTTCAGTCTGTGCAATCCATCTTCCAAAGCGCTTACATCCAGACTAACTATATCAGATGAATAATTGACAACCTGTTTGGAAGAATAATTTTTATCAAACCAATATTCACAAGTAACTATATTGGCATTAGAATTATCTGATAAAAATGGTTTATAAAAATACTGAGTCAAGGGAGCACTCCAATGCCCATACGCATCTTGTGCTCGAAAATTAAAATAATGAATACCGGACAATAATGAACTGACATCCAAGTCTAAGTTAATAATCTCCGATTCACTGGTTACAATTTGCTTTGACTCTACATTTTTGTCGAACCAATATTCATATTTTACTAATTTGTTGTTTTTAGGATTTAACGGTACCCGATAAAAGTATTGTGTTAACGGAGCACTCCAATAACCTTCAGAGTCTTTTGCCCTGAAATTGTAGCAATGAATTCCTTCCGAAAGTAATGAAACATCAACAGTTAAAGAAATATTTTCATTAGAAGAAGTTGTTGCTACTTTATTTTCAATATCCCGATCTAACCAATACTCATATCCTGCTATATTTTGTCCTTTCAGAAATGACTGAGTGGCACAAAATAATATCAGTGCAATGATTATTTTATTTTTCATGTTGTTCTGAATTATTTATTTTGTGCCTTGACTGTGATATTGACTTTCAATTTGCCATCAGAAGAAGATTGAGCATCTATATTTTTAGATATTATTTGAGGATTTGTTGGAACATCAGAAAAAGGAGAAACGCCTCCATAGATACCAACTTGGGTACCATCTGTACCTAAATAAGTAGTCCGGGCAGACTCTGTGAGTGCATAAGCTTCCATATCAGTATAACTATAGATAGCTTCCACAAACATTGCATTCATTTCTGATTCTATATTCCCTGACTTCACAGAAACTTGATCTAGATTTGTGGGAGTAAGAAAGACATTATTATATGCTGAAGACGATTGATCTAACGAACCATTAAATATGATATTATTTTTAAACAATACACCCTTTGAAGTACCTATAGATAAATCACTATTCTCTACTAATATATTAGAATTATTTGATCCTGAAACAAATTGACTAATTATCGAATTTCTGACAACAATATTTTCCTGTTCTACTCCTCCAAAATTTAGACTGGAAGCAATTCTACATTGTTCAATTATACAATTTTTTATTTTTCCATAACGTCCGGAATAAGCATAATCAAATATTGTATAAAATCTGCATTTTTTGAGAGTCAATCCAACGATTGGTTCTCCTGAAAATCCACCATAGTTATCCCAAGATCCTAATCGAACCTCTCCATTATTATAAATCCCTTCAATGGTTACATTTTCAGTTCCTCCTTTTATTTCTATCAGCCCATTTATAACAGAAGGTAATTTTGCTTTTTTCGGATCTGTAACATATCCAGCTCCTTGAATAGTTACTCCTTTATCTATTATAACTGCATTAAAAGTTCCGGCGGATAAAGTGACCAAATCTCCCTGCATGGCAACTTCCAATGCATTTTTCAAAGCTTCTGCACCATAAAACACCTGCATATTATTCCCATGTTGCAATGTTGCCAATTGCACTTCCTGTGAGCAAACACTCTTTACCCCAAATAATACCACAATAACTGCTAATGTTGATTTCAAAAGTAAGCTTTTCATTTCCATATAATTTAGATTAATACTATTTATACTACTTAATGTGTCACCTCCTCATACTTAAACTGTACAGTACAAAAAAACATAGCATCAAAGGATGCATATAAAAATAGAAGAAAGTGTATCTTTCAAATTTATAGTTAAGGTATAAACAATTACAGAAGAAACTCCTCCATAGTAACAGGCAGTAAAATTATGAAAAATTTTTATTTAAACAAGTAGTTTATGAATTTGAACTTTAATAATATTATAAAAAAGATAAGAATAGGTTGGTTAATCAACACTCAATATTATACCAATCAGTAGTTTTAGCTACAACCAGCAGGTATATAGTTACAATATTTGTAATTGTTCCATTTCAAAAAATCTGTACATTTACAAAGGAAAAAGATCAAACAGAAAACAACCATCACTCATAAACCGTACTACTCTCCCTCCCCGAAAACGCCGTAAAAAACCCCGACACCTTAACATTCCCCTTTACACATCGTATATTCGTACTAATATTCGCCGGAGGCCCACTAAACATCGGAATAGAACCTCTCGCCTCACTTTGTGCCTCATTTATAAAATCAGCATAAGCTTTAGTAATCGCATCTATCCGCAAAGTAATCCGATCTCCGGGTTGTATTTTAGTTTTTTCTTCTCCCTGATCCAGATAAAAACAGGCTAGATTTTTGATTTCACGGGTATTGAGATATTTATCATCAAATAATTCAAAGCCTTTCAAAGAGTCATTCAGCAATACATTATTACCATACACATGCATACTATAATAATTCTGAGGATCTTTTTGTCGTTCAGGCAAATAACCGGAAACACGTATTTCAATCATATCCTCAAACGGTGCCGGAGCTAAAGAAATGGAGTCTATCTGGACAGGCAAAGGCAGATAAGAACTAGCTGTATATATTTCGGCATTTCCGTCATTATCAAAATCAAGGGAGACGTTTAGTGTGTAAGTTTCTCCTTCCACTCCATAAACGTTATACTCCGTCTGATATACACCCGGAGCATTCGGATCTTCCGTTAAATCAAAAACCTCACCTCCATCTGATACAATCTGAACCGTTGCACCACTGATCCCTTCCGGTTTGGTTGTTGCAAAATATCCGGAAGAACGGGTGATCTGGATGGTATGCATCCGCATATCTGTTGTGATATAACCATAAATAACCAACTGAGGAGGTGCATCATCCGTATGAATATCGATACGTTCCGTACAAGCAGTTAATACAGATAATGACAAAAGAAAAAATATAATCGACTGTTTCATCTGATCAAAAAGTAAAATTGTAAGTAATGGAAGGAACAAAAGAAAAAAGATAAATCATCTCTGCGTAAGAAGTATCAGGTCTGTCATCCTCTTGTTTGAATAAAATGGTCCACGGATTTTTTCTTCCGTAAGCATTGTAAAGAGAAAAATTCAATTCGCTCTGGAAACGCTTTTTAGGATCGGATAATTTCCATGTAGCAGATAAATCAAGCCGGTGGTAGTCCGGATAGCGATACTCATTCCGCTTGGAATAAAGGGGAGTATACGTATTCTCAATCAACATTCTTCCGGTAGGATAGGTAACCGGAGTACCACTTGCATATACCCAGTTCCCGGAAATACTCCACTTCGGAGATAGATCATAACTGGCTACAATGGAAATATTATTGGGCTTATCATAGGGAGAACGATACCATTCTCCGTCATTAATCTCATCAATTTTTCGCTTCGCTTTGGAAAAAGTGTAACTGACCCAACCGGTCAACCGACCGGTATTTTTGCGTAACATCAGTTCCAGTCCGTAAGCGGTCCCTTTTCCGAAACGCAGTTCCTGATCCAGATCGTCATTCATTATCAACTGTGCATGGTCCCGGAAATCAATCACATTTTTCATTTGTTTATAATACAACTCAACAGAAGCTTCATACATATTTTCCTTGAAATTCCGAAAATAACCTACTGCAAACTGATCAGAAAGCTGAGGCTTAATATTCTGCGAAGCCTGGAACCAGACATCCAATGGTGATCCGGCTGCCGAATTAGAAGCTAATTGGATATATTGGGAGGTACGGGAATAACTTGCTTTTACAGAATGTATATCATTGAACCTGTATGTAGCCCCGACACGCGGTTCAAGCGTCCATTGATTATTGAAAATATCTCCTCTTGCATATTTTGCCGAATTCGTTACTGTATAATCTTTCAGGAAATAAACCGTATTCCCATTGGAAATATTCTGAAACAAGGTATAACGCAATCCATATTTCAAAGTCAGTTTATCTTCTATTGTGGTTTCATTGGCAGCATACAAGGCATGTTCCATTGCATATTCCCGGGGTTGCTTAATGGTTCCAAAAATAGAACTCTCTCCTACTCCACCCCCTTCTCCGGGAATAAAATTATGATAAATAAGATTATAACCGAATTGTAACTTGTTCTGAGGATTGAAATGATAGGAAAAATCAGCTTTCAATCCATAGTCTTCCATTTTGGAAGTCCAATCTATTGCCATTTGATCATTGGCCGAATTTTTCAGGTAATAATCATAAAAACTACCGATCAATGTGAAATTTGAAAACAATTTCGGGGTAAAAATATGGTTCCAACGGGTAGTAAATGTTTTATTACCGAAATTCATTCCGAAATATTCAGTAGATGTATTATCCCGTCCGAAATACCCGGCAAAATACAAACGGTTATTGTCATTGATACGATAATTCAGTTTTGCATTCATGTCATAAAAATAGAGCGATGAATTACGAATATCTTTATCATCAGACAACATCAGGAACAAATCAGCATAGGTACGCCGGCCGGAAATCAGATAAGTCAGTTTATCCGAACCAAGTGGGCCTTCCAGCGTCAAACGACTTGAGATAGTACCAATACCTCCCGTTCCCGAGAATTTTTTATTATTACCATCTTTGGAACGGACATCCATCAGGGAAGAAAGCCTGCCTCCAAACGTAGCGGGAATATCTCCTTTATATAAAGTAACATCTTTGATGGCATCATTATTAAACACTGAGAAAAAACCCATCAGGTGAGAAGCGCTGTAAACTGTAGCCTCATCCAGTAAAATCAGGTTCTGATCATATCCTCCTCCGCGAACACTGAACCCGGAGGAACCTTCGGAAGTAGATTGCACACCCGGCAACAGCTGTATCGCTTTGATCACATCCACCTCTCCCATCAATGCAGGCACTTTACGGATCATTTTAGAGGTAAGTTTCTCCATACTCATTTCCGGACGGGCCACATTGGCATTTTTCGTTTCGGCTGAAATAACCACTTCTTTCAATTCATTAACTGTGGGTTCGAGAGTAATATTTAATTTTTCATTGGCCTGCAAATCCAGATTTATTTCTTTCGAAGTATATCCGGCATAGGAAAAAGATATTTTATGTGCACCCTGAGGGATGGTCAGAGAATAAAAACCATAAGAATTGGAGGTAGTTCCTGTCTTTGTACCTTGAATGTACACCATAGCGCCAATCAAATCTTCTCCATTATTTTTATCTGTCACATTACCACTCACGGTCAATGTTTTGACTTGGGCAGAGAGGCCAATGGCATAGAAAATCATCAAACTACAAAGAATTGATAAACGTAATTTTGTTTGAAGCATGGAGGGTCTTTTTACAAATTTGAGGCAAATGTAGGGGAAAATTATAAATATCCGGTGAAGCGCCGGATATTTTATAATAAATGGGGTTTTATGCAGATTTTTTTACTTTTTTACTTCAACCAGCCATTTTTGCGATACCAGTTGACACATGCATCAATCCCTTTGTTCAGGTCGTAAGCAGGAACAAAAGAAAGATCTTCAAATAAGGCAGAAACATCACAGGTCCAATCCCTTTGCTTCATGATCTTATATTTATCTCTGTTCAATGTAGAGGCTTTGCCGCTTATTCTAGAAAATCCTTCGGAAATAACAGAAACAAGGTACAAGAGGCTCAAAGGCACTTTTATTCGCAAGACATGCTTTTTACCTAAGGCCTTTTTAACCATTTGGGTATATTGTTTATCGGTATATATCTGTCCGTCGGTAACCGGATATATCTTATTCTGCAAAGAAGTTTTTAAAGACAAAAACACAGCTTGTACCAGATCAGTTACATAAATAAAACTCAACTGTTGCTCCTTCCATCCGGCAGCAACATCCAAACCAGCCTGAACGGTTTTCATCATCAGGAAATAATCTTTTTCCCTGGGACCATATACTCCTGTGGGACGCATAATCATAAACGGAAAGCCGGTCTGTGATCGTAAATATTCTTCAGCTTTGAGTTTGCTTTCTCCGTATTTTGTTCCCGGATAACAAGCGCTCAAACTGCTCATCAAAACAAATTTCTCCGGAATATTCCCGGTTTCCTGCAGAGCATCTATTAAATTGACTGTATAACGAAAATTTATCAGATTAAAATCTTCGGGATTCAGGCATTTGGTAACACCCGCATTATGAATAATATAATCCCATTTCCCATGATTCGCCACATGCTCCTGCAATTGTTGTTTCAGTTTCTCTTTGTCGGCATATAAAAGATCAATGGAATGTATACGCGTATCCTGCAGATATGATTTATTGCTACTTTTTCTGACACCCGCCCATGTTTCATAGTCCTCCGCCAAAGCCTTCTCCACAAGAAAACTCCCGATAAAACCACTGGCTCCGGTAATAAGGATTCTTTTATTCATCAGATTGATTTTGAGACAAAGATACATTTTTGTTTTTGATCTCCGGAAGACTTTCTTTTGAAAAATACAGTTTGGCAGTATTATAAAAAACACATATATTTGTAGTTTACTGCGAATATTATGCGAATAGGTATTTTATCTTCAGGCGGGGATTGTCCCGGAATCAATGCAACCATCCGCGGGGTGGGAAAAACGGCCATTATACACTATGGTATGGAAATAGTAGGCATTCATAACGGATTTCTTGGAATCCTGGAAAAAGATATCGAAATTTTCGACGAAAATACACTTTCCGGCATTTTGAATCTGGGGGGGACTATTCTAGGTACATCCCGGGAAAAACCTTTCCGGAAGATATTGGATGGGGATCCGGAGAAACCTAATATTATCAAGCAAAACTATCAGGAACTGGGGTTGGACTGTCTTGTTTGTATCGGAGGAAACGGCACACAAAAAACAGCATACAAGTTATCCGAACTTGGATTAAATATCATTGGCGTTCCCAAGACCATAGACAATGATGTATGGGGAACCGAATTAACCTTCGGGTTCGACACGGCAGTTAACATCGCTACCGATGCCATCGACCGTTTACATTCCACCGCATCTTCCCACAAACGGGTAATGGTCATTGAATTAATGGGACATGAGGCCGGATGGATCACGCTTCATGCAGGAATGGCAGGCGGCGCCGATGTTATCCTTTTACCGGAATTAGGATACAAAATGGAGCTTGTTTACCAGGCTATTTTTAACCGGATCAAAAAAGGGAAACCTTATTCTATTGTAGCTATAGCAGAAGGCATATCCGTTCCGAAAAAAAAACATCCGGCAAGCTATATTTCAAAAAAGATAGAAGAACACACCGGTTTGGAAACCCGGGAAACAGTTTTAGGATATATCCAACGAGGAGGAAGCCCTTCTCCTTTCGACCGGAACCTGGCCACCCGGCTGGGAGGACATGCTACAGAGTTGATTGCCCGGAAAGAATTCGGGAAAATGGTTTGTGTCAAAGCAGGGAAAATATCTTCCATTCCATTAAAAGAGGTCTCCGGGAAACTCAAACTAGTTACTCCGGAACATGAATTGGTGCTACAGGGAAGCCGGATGGGAATCTCGTTCGGAATTTAATTTTCCCCCCGGTCATAATTAAACAGCATTTTTATCTCACAATTATAATAAACATACAACAACATTTTTTTAATTGGTAAACTCACCTGCAATTTACGAAAATTAAACCTCTCACAAATTATTAATTTAAAAGATCACTTATGAAACTGATGTGGAAAATGCCGGGATTAGGCGGTATCTTATCAAGGAAAGAGGATTTTCCAGACAAAAATCCTCTGGTTAAAACAAACGATTCTTCTCGTTTGTACGTCTCCAAACTGTCGGAAGAACTGACCTCTACAGGTCGTTTACGTACAGCACGAGCTTATCGCAGTACACTTAATAGTGTATTATCTTTTACTGGAACAGATGATATCTCCTTACAGGAAATCACCCGTTGTTTTGTAAAAGATTATGAAGCTTTTCTTCAAAAAAAAGCTTGTTGCCTGAATACGATCTCCTTTTACATGCGTAACCTGCGGGCAATCCTCAATAAAGCAGTTGTGGAAGGGTTATTTTCCGACTCTGTAAAAAATCTCTTTTCCGGTATTTTTACAGGCAATGCACACACAGACAAACGGGCAATTAATAAAAGGGAAATACAATTGATCCGGGATTGGGATGGTTATGATTTGAATAAGCGAAGTGGTAATTCACTGCACTATGCCAAGCTGTATTTCCTGTTCAGTTTTTACATGAGAGGTATGTCATTTATCGATATGGCTTTCCTGAAAAAAAGCGATATGGAGAAAGACATTATTTCCTATACCCGTAAGAAAACCGGACAAATGATTCATGTGCAAATTACCCCCGAACTCCGGAAAATCATCTTCTTCTTTGAAAAAGACACCCGTGATTCAGCTTATATATTACCCATTATCCGGAGAAAAGATAAATCAGAGCAGATGCAATACCAATCAGCATTAAAGAATTATAATAACCACTTGAAAATAATCCAGTCAATGCTCGGAATCGACAGAAAACTGACAGGTTATGTCGCAAGACACTCGTGGGCAACTATAGCCAAACATATGAACATTCCGATAGAACAAATTTCAGAATCGCTCGGACATACAAATATTAAAACAACAATGATTTATCTGGCCGCATTTAATCAGTCAATTTTGCATAAAGTAAATCTGAAAGTAACAGTATAAAAAAAATAACAGAAAAAATTGTAAAGGAAGGTACATTTTCAAATTAAATCCTGTATTTTTGCACACACACAATTCTGTCACTTTCCAAGTGACGGAAAAAACATACATACTAGATGAGCATGCATATGGCAGAAAAGCCTTTAAAAACAGGAATTGAAAAGAAATTTCTAAAAAAAGGGGAAGATTTTACTTCTCTTTGCGCTGATGAAACA
>JAVBMQ010000043.1:0-7033 GCA_031552335.1 Bacteroidales bacterium
TTAGTTATATTTTTAGTTGTGCAAATATAATATGGATTCTTTTCAATTCACAATATTTTTCATTTAAAATCTAATATTTTGCCAATTCATGTTATCAAACATATTTTTAACACGGAGTTACTTTGGAAATTAAGAATCCACCTTGACCTTTTGCCAGTTTTATGCTAAGAAGCTGTTTTAAATTGTATGTATTGTTTGAATACTATCGAAACCATACCACGTAGTAGTTACATAGTATCGCGCTTTTCTATATAAATATGCATCCTTTGGTAACAGCATCAGTACCCATATAAGGATTTGCAGTCAAAGCCGGATCCTGACATTTGAATTTTACATAATCAAGAGTAGCAGCTTCCATCATAAATATGTCCGAATCCGATCATTTATTTTCATTCGGATACTTTTGACAGATAATTCAACCTTGAAAAGTTCTAAATAAATCCTATATTTTCGGATATAAAAGATTTTCTTATATCTTTGTACGAATTTTAAAATTATCAATTATTATGAAACAGTTAGTAGAAAAAATCAATCAATTGTTCGGAGACTTTAGTAAAGATGCTGGTTTACAAGTAGAAAACGGAAATAAAGCTGCTGGTACACGTGCAAGAAAAGCATCATTGGAAATTGAAAAAGCATTGAAAGAATTCCGTAAAGTTTCTATCGAAGAGTCAAAAAAATAATACTTATTGGTTTATTTTTTTACAAAAGAAGCTACCCTTTGTTGGATAGCTTCTTTTTTTGTATCAAGTGCTTAACTTTTCCTGCAGTTTTCTTTGGAATTTCCATCCGCATGTTTCCCCCTAAGGCCGATAGCTACTTGATTCTATTAAGACTTGTTTTCCTGGTTCAGTAAATAATATTTCGTTTAATACATGATATTTCCCAGAAGGTTTGTCGACGCTGAATCCGGCGCTGACGAACCCTTTCCAGCTTTCCCCTTATTGAACAATCAGTTTCAACAATTGTGTATTTTGTTTTTCATCTGAGATTCTTACCAGATACAAACCTGATTGACTTATACATTCCAAAGAAACAGGAAATGACTTTGCAGATACAGAATATACATTTATTCCTTGTGCATTAAAAATATCAATTCTATAATCACCTTCCGGTATCTCCTGATTATTCAAATAAATTTTATCATTGCCTTTTGCCGGATTAGGATACAAATAAAAGTGGGTATTTCCTGTAATTTCTGTAATACTTGTAAACTCAGAATAAACTATACGAGCCTCCGTAATACTATTCCAGTTATTGACTGCATTTCCATTACCATTGATTCTGACATAACGAGCTGCTTTCGGAGCAAAAGCATACCGCTCCATATCATCCGTTAATCCACTGGATATCATATCAGTAAGAACTTTAGTAAAGATAACATTATCTATTGAAACCTCAACATCAAAATAATTCAATCTCTGACTTCCGGAATAAAAAGCAATATCCACGGCATATACATTTTTCTCCTCTCCTAAATCATATTTAATCCACTGATTTTTACCTTCCTGGCTCCAACGGGTATCTAACTTGTTATCAATTGTATTCTCAGGAGTATTACCTATCTGGTTACCAATGGCTGTAACCGTAATCGCAGACTCAGAGGGTTTAAGAGGAACTGTACAAACAAACAGAGCGCTACAATCCGCTACAATTTTTTCATTCTCTTTTCCTGTCAAATCCACCACTCCTAAAGAGTGACGGCCATAATCCAAAGCCTTATTCAGGGTGATAGTGACAGTATGATTACCGTCAAAAGTTACAGTTCCATCGATTGCTTTTCCATCAAGGGTATAATTATTGATGTTTCGTGCGGAAACAGCATCCAGGTCTTTACTGAAAACAGCCGAGATACGTGTTTGTCCGGTGATTTTAACAGAAGTCAAGCGAACTACCTGCTGAGGCATATCTCCTACTGCAAAACGAGCCATTTCACTGGCGGCCAGCAAGAAGGCACCTACACCAAAATCGGCTGTAGTCTCTGCCGTTACAATATGTTGGCCTGCACTTTCTCCGATAGGTTGTACATATCCAACCTTTCCACTCGGTTGCAAAGCTATTGTAGTCAGATAATCCCAGGCTTTTTCCACTGTTTTTCCATATTCTTTTTCCGATAAATAACCATTATTAATTCCCCAAAGGAAACCGAAAGTGAAGAAAGACGTTCCACTGGTTTCGTAACCGGAAGCATAATCGAAATCCAACATACTGCGTGACCAATAACCATCCGGATGTTGAGCTGCAGCAATGGCTCGCGCCATGGTCCGGTACCGGTCAAGATATTGATCTCTGTACTGATCAGTTTCCGGCAAATCCTGCAATACCCTGGCCAAAGCGGCGAATGCCCAACCGTCACCACGCGCCCAAAAATCTTTTTTACCATTTGGAGTCTGATGTTGCGGATAGATATATTTAGCATCCCGGAAATACAAACCGGCCTCTTCATCATACATAAGATCATTTGCAAAAGACCAATATTCATACAGTTTCTCAAGATAAAGCGGATTTTGAGTAATCTTATATAATCTGGTCATTACCGGCATGACCATGTATAAACCATCAACCCACCACCAATAACCATCAAAACCGGTACTCATCTGGTACTCCATCACTTCGCGGGCGCGTGCAATTTTATAATCAGCAGGGTTCAGATTATATAAATCAGCATACACCTGGAAACAAATCTGGTAATCACCGAATAATACATAGTCATCGCTCTCTCCATAGGTATATTTCCATTTTGATTTATTGTCAGACCGGGCTCCTTTCCAGTCATTATTCATCGCCCAGGCTTCTGAAAAATCATAATAAGCTTTTTCCTGTGTTACCCGGTATGCTTCTATATTTCCGGTATGGTAAGCAGCCCGGTTCCAAAATGAGTTTCCATGTGCCGGATTGTTGGTCTGCCAGTAAAGGTTGGCTTTATTAATGACTTCAATCACTTCAGCTTTCTTTGGCAGTACTCCCATTGATGTTTCAACCAACGGACTGAGAATTGTTTGTTTGAATAAGCTCAAAGCATAAAACCAATCATCATCAGAAGTATATTTCCCTTTAGGAAAAATATTCCATCCGCCGCCAAAATAATAGGTAAAGTCAGTTCCCACAGTATAATCACTCATAATCATCAAATGATTATCAATGGTATGGGTGGTTACAGTTCCCGGCATATATACACCTGCATACATGCGGGCATTGGCAGAAGTAACAGTTCCCTCGCTTTTATCTTCAGCATAACCGATTACATTACTTTCGGAAGTATAAGTAATGCCATTGGTAGTATAGCCCATATTGGTATGCAGATAAATACCGGCTGCCATTTTCATTGGTTTCACTTTTCCTTCGAAACGGACAACAGCCTTATTTAATAATCCATTGGCGGTGGTTGTGATGCGGACTGTTTTTTTATACAAATCGCCATCTACTTCTACATTATTGTAAGTAAGTACAAATTCCGAACGAAGAGTACCATTCTCAACAATTTCACAAGCATCGTGCGGATTATGTACCCAAAGTTTATTATTTACATACGCCACTACAGCGCCGCCACCCAATGTTTTTCCATTGACCGAATGAGCATCAACACCATATTCACTTTCATTATGGTAATTGCTCAAATTATACATTTTATCAATCACCGGTTCGGATTTCTTCTTATACCAGATATCAACACCATTGGCTGTATTCGGCTCTGAAGAAAGCAACTTTTTACTATACATACGATAAGCAGAGATATCATTTTCCCAGGCAATATCATTGCGACTATCCGGCATCTTTTGAGCGGCATAGGTTTTCGTTTCCACTGTTGCCGGAGTTCCGCTTTTCAATGTATAAACAGCTGTACTTCCGGCTTTCAAACTTGCCTGGAAACGGATCTTTCCATTTTCAAGCACCTGATAAGCAAGAACATTATCTGACGCATCATATAGAGCTAATCCTGAAAAATCTGAAACATCAGGAATTTCAATTTCGACCAATTCACTTGTACGATTAAAACCCAATGCGTTTTTTAAAGTAAACGATATATCAGCTGCTTTCAACAGGTTAACATTACCTAAAAAGACACATAAAAACATAAAACAGAGGTAGTTTTGTTTTTTCATTTCAAAATATTTCATGGTACACTATTCATTTAGCACCGGCAAATGTAAGAAAATATCCCTTACAATAGAAATTTTGCAGAAGTGAATAAGCTATCAAAATTTATTACTACCTTTACTGGCTGATAACCTACTGTTTATATTATTAGGAAACATCAATAGCATTTAGACATGAGAAACACAAATATCTACAGCATTTTCAAATACGTATTAATTATTGTATTTCTATTTGGGACAGCAAGCATAACAATAGCAGATGATACTCCCGAAAATCTTATATTTCATTACGAATTTTTAAGTCTGGATGAAAATGGGATGATTCCCAATTCGGTTAATCCGGTCACTGCTGATGCTGCCGACAAGTATGGTACGGCAAATATTGAAAGCTCTGATTTCCGCGTGGGAAAATCATTAAGGTTGGATAATATAAATAATGGATCGGTAGCTAATCCAGCCGTGGATTATCTGCTGCTGCCGGAAAATTTGACGGCCGGACTCACAGACTTTACCATTGCAGTATGGGTTAAAATTGATGCTTCGGATAGTTGGGCACGAATTTTCGACTTTGGCAGGGGCATGGATTTCAATATGTTCCTGACTACCAATGGTGGCGGAAGCGGACTCCGGTTTGCTTTCAAAAATGCAAACATTGAATCCAGTGAATATCAGATCGACAGTAAAAAAGGGTTTCTTACTCCCAATCAATGGATGCATGTGGTTGTAACCGGGAAATACACGATTTCCAACAACCAGGTTGTTAACGGAGAATTAAAATTATACCTGAACGGGGAAGATGTTGGTATACGACGGGATAACTTAGGGGATATCGTAAAAATAACACCGGCATCTTTAGGATATACCACTCAGAATTACATCGGAAAATCGCAGTATAACGATAGCGGACTCCGTGGATTTGTAAATGATTTCCGCATCTACAACAAGACTTTAAGCCTTGAAGAAATTCAAAAACTCCGGATTTCAGATAGTTTTTTAGCATATTATGAATCATTAAGAGAAGAAACCATCAAAGGAACCAACGAACAGTTAAATTACATTATCAACCCCTTACACTTACCGTTCCTGTCTGACGATGGTTTGATTTCTATTACCTGGTCTTCATCCGACGAAAATATAATATTTCCAGATGGCGCCATAAAAAAACGCCCTGAAAACACTACGGAAGTGATTCTTACTGCAAAACTGGAATCAGGGAATGAGAACATCACAAAAGAATTCAAAGTTACGGTTATCGGAACAAATCAGGATCCTTCACCGGGAGAAACTCCGGAACCAAAGAATTACCAGTTGAAAATCAATGAACTAATGTCCAATAACGTTTCTTCTGTTATGGACGAAGGATATAATTATAGTATGTGGGTAGAGGTACTTAATTCCGGAGAAGAAGCGCTTAACCTGTCCATGTTTTATTTTTCGGATAATAAAAATGATAAACAAAAATGGCGTCCTTCCGGAACAATTGTCCGACCAGGAAGTTTCCATATATTATGGTTCGAGCGTGATGAAAAGGAAACACATGCCAGTTTCAAACTGTCTCCTGAAGGAGGAGAATTGTATATATTTGACCTTTCCGGAAATCTGATTGACAATGTCACTTATCCTCAACAGTATAGAAATGTTTCTTACGGGAGGACAAATGATGGAGATGGTCCATGGGCGTTTTTAGCACAACATAGCTTCAAAGCATCGAATAACGGGAAACAATCCGTATCCGCTCAATGTTCCAAGCCAGTCTATACTGTTTCCGGCGGTTTTTATACTTCTACTCAAAGAATTGGATTTAATACTCCTGCATCCGGGGAAACTATTTATTATACAACCGATGGAACCGAACCTACAAAAACAAGCAAAAGATACAGCAGCGGAACAACTATAACTGTTAGCAGTAATACCATCATCCGTGCCTGTACTTTTGCGGATAATAAAATGACAAGCAATATTGTTTCAGCATCCTACATTTTTGATAATGAGATCGATCTTCCGGTAGCATCTATCATAACCGCTCCGGATAATTTATATGGCAATACAATCGGTATCTATACCGGCGGAACCAATGGTATCCCAGGAAAAGGACAGAGCGAACCAAGAAACTGGAATCAGGATTGGGATCGTCCGGCCAATTTCGAATTATTCGACCTGAATGGAAAGACTTGTCTTAACCTGGAACTGGATATTGCAATCTCAGGAGGATGGACCAGGGCCAATGCCCAGAAATCACTTAAAATATCTCCCCGGAAAAAATTCGGAGAGAATCGCCTGAGATATGATATATTTTCTGCAACCAAACCCAACCGGAAATACAAAGATATCCAACTGCGTAATTCCGGAAACGATTGGGGGCAGACAATGATGCGTGACGCTTATATGCAATCATTGATCATCGGCAGGATGGATTTGGATTACCAGGCTTATGAACCGGCGATTTTATTTATCAACGGATCATATTTCGGCATACAAAATTTAAGGGAACGCACCAATAAGGACTTTTTGTACTCTAATTACGGATTGGATGAAGAAGATTTTTACTTACTCGAAGGAGGAGTAGATATTGATGAAATTACAAATCACCCTGAATTCAGTAAGTTTTCTTCCTATATTTTAAATTCTGATGTGAGTAAACCGGAAATATATGAAAATGTAAAAGGGATGGTGGATGTGGATCATATGATAAATTATTTCTTCGCCGAAATTTTTTACGGAAATACCGATTGGCCTCATAATAATCTGAAAACATGGAAGAAAAAAACAAATGGGAAATGGCGTTTTATATTGTTCGATACTGATTTTGGTTTTAGCCTCTCAACATCTCCCGATCATAATACCCTTAGTTATGCACTTGGTTCTTCCGCAATCTGTGCTCGGATATTCAATCAATTGATGACAAACAGTGAAATGTATAGAAACAGGTTTATTGA
>JAVBMQ010000079.1:0-5949 GCA_031552335.1 Bacteroidales bacterium
AAAAAAAATATAATGAGTCTATATCATATTCTTTATTTATTGCAGGTATATTAGAGGAAAAAATAAAACTTCCATGTTATGATTATGTTTTTGATTTGGACGAATCTGTTACAGAAACTTATAATACGCATACATTAGATGATTTTATAAATGCGTATTGCATTGACTTAGCACCCGATACATACTCATTTAAAACAAAAACATCTCAAGTGATTATTTTTTCTGTATTATATTATCTTTTCCAACATGATTATTTTCCTGTTTTTTATGAGTATTGGGGATATTGTGCAGAAAAAATACCAATTATAGAAGGTTGTAAAAATAAAGAGTGAACTTTCTTGATTGAGTTTGCAATTTAATCAAAAAAAGTAATATATAATTTGACATACATTACAATTAAATGTGATGAAATATATAAATGCTAAATAGTATGAGAAAAATAAATAGAATTATAAAAGCAGGGTTGAAGCTGTTCTTACTTTCATTAGTTTTAACTGTATATGCATTTGGACAACAAGCATCTGTATTATCAGATTTTCATGGATATTATTATACCCCTCAAAACCTAGGATTATCAACTCCTAATGTTTCAGATTTTATCAAATTTGGGAATGTAGATATAAATCATTATAACGGGCTGTTGGATCTGGATATCGAACTTGATGGTTATAAAGATAAAGATTTTAATATTCCGATGTCATTGAAATACATTTCTAATGGATTTATACCCGCAAAACGTCCATCTATAGTAGGAAATAATTGGATATTAAATTTTGGAGGAGTAATAACTAGGTCTGTGTTTGGAAGTCCTGATGATAATAAAGGTAAATATAATGGAGATGATGGAAGAACTTATATTAAGGATGGGATTCTGGTAGCTATTAGGAATGGTAGTTTTAAAAATTATTCTGAAGCAGATCTTACTGGTTTCAAGATGGAGAAAAATAGTGGAGGTAAAAATACTCCTTATATTAGAGGTGATTTCAAACATGATTTTGAACCTGATGTGTTTAGGTTTTCCTTTGGAAACCACAAAGGTAGTTTTATTATAGGGAATGATGGAACTTCTGTTTCTAACCTGGGACCTGGATATAAAATAGATATTAGTGGATTAACAATTCAGGAATATAGTACCAATGGAGTCCCTCAAAGTTCGTCAATTAAAATAATAACCCCTGATGGTTATACTTACCAATTTGGGGGCGATGTGACATGTTTGGAATATACCATTCCTAATAACCCGGAAGGAGCTTCCTTTGTTAGACCACGATTTATTACTTCATGGTATCTGAAATCAATAAAAGCTCCTAATAATAGAGAAGTTAATTTTACTTACAGATCTGTTTCTCAGAAAAATAAATATGTATATTTTATTTATTCTTTCATTTATTCAGATCCTCAACCTCAAATGGGTTGTACCCTTAATATGAGTGCATACACTTCTCTAGACCCTCGTAATTTTATAATGGAAGATAACACTTATACTCCCGTTATAGAAAAAGCTACAATGAATAATGGGACTGAAATTTTGTTTGATGTAAAATTAAATTCATCAAGTTTTTATGAAAGTAATGATTATTCATTGTACTTATGTTCCATAACACATAAATATAATTCGGAAATTATAAAAAATACTGTTTTTGAATATATATATCCGAATAGTGGAAAATATTTTTTTCTGAAGAATTTATTGAGAAATGATCGTTTTTATACGTTTGAGTATAACTTTAATCAGAATTTTCCTGATCCACTGACAATATCATTAGATCATTGGGGCTTTTGGAATGGGAGATATGGAATAAAATTTGAAAAGGAAGTAGATATCTGTGACTATTGTCTCAATATTGATGCAAGAAAAGCTGTTAATACAAGTGTATGTGATTTTTCATTACTGAAAAAAATTACTTATCCGAGTGGAGGCTCTACAGAGATTGCTTATGAAAATAATAGGTATAGTCGTTACTTAGAAAGAAATATGAATAAAGTTAATTTGGAAATTAAAACTTTATCTGAAATGATTCCTTGTGGTGGAGCCCGAATTAAAACTATAAAGGATTATGATTCTTCTACAAAGACAACTAATAATGTTAAAACTTTCAAATATAGTGAGCCACAACAAATGATTGAAAGTGGAGTTATTGGAATAGTACCCAAATATACTCTTCATGAAACAACTACCAGTACTAATGTTGAAGGATATTGGAAGAATAATGAATATCTTTCCTGCTGGTATGACACTAAAAGAAGATATAAAAATATAAGTTCTAATGGCTACAACACTAATGATATTTTGGAAGAGTACCATATATCTTATCCTTATGTCATGGAACAATTTGACGATGGCAGTTATAATGTTTATCATTTTTCTTCTTTAATTGACACCCCTGATGGAGAAGATGTCACCAACAAGATGGAAATGTACTACATTAACAGCACCAGTCTGAATAATACTGAATTAGTAGAGAAGAACGGTTTGTATAAAACAAATGATATGTCCCATTTTAGGGGAAAATTGCTATCAAAACAATCATATTCTTCAACTGGAGCACTGATTCAATCAGAAAAATTTCAATATAATCTTTCTTCTGCAAAAAATAAATATAATATTTCTGCAAGATCTGTTCCGAGAGGTTGTTCATCTTATAAAACGTACCTTGTGCCTTGTTTATTGGAACAACGACAATTAATTGATAATTATGGCAATACATTAACAGAACAATACGAATATAACTCGTATTTTCTTAAATTTTTAGAAAAGACGACTAATAGTGATCTTTCTTCTTACATTACATTGAATGCCTATCCCTCTGACCTAAATTCAAATAGTATATATCACGGAATGGTGTCACGTAATCTATTAACACCTATTGTGGAAAAAACAATGTATAAAAATAATATTCTTAATTTCCTTCAAAAACAGATTACTAATTATAAATTCTGGGATTCTACATTTTATGCACCTTCAAATGTTCAATTTCAGACAAACAAAGGAGATCTTGAAACTAGAGAAGAGTATTTAGATTTTGATAGTCAAGGAAATCCAAGATATATAATTCGGGATGGAGCTTCAAAAACAGTCTATCTTTGGGGATATAAGAAACAATATCTTATTGCTGATATTAAGGGTGCCACTTATGATGAAGTCAAGACGGTTTTAGGTCAAACATTGATTGATAATCTTTCAGACAGTATGAATCCTGATGTTAGTAATTTGGACAAAAAGTTAAGAACCGGGTTTCAAAATAAACAAGTGGAAATAACAACATACACATATAAACCATTGATAGGAAAACAAACAATGAAGGATCCCCGGAATATAGAGACTATTTATAAGTATGATGATTTTGGTCGGTTATTAAAGGTGACTGAAAACGGAAAAATAATTAATGAATATAGGTATAATTATAAAAATCAAAAAAAATGAAACAAACAATTCTAAGTATAGTAATTACCTTATTAACAAGTGTGTCCACTAACGCACAATGCTATATCGGTGGTTCTTTGAGCCTAAACATGAGTTCCGAAAAGATCCAAGATCTGGACAATTCAACAAATCCTTCTTATTCTTTCTCCATCTCTCCTGAAATAGGATATAGTCTAAATGATAAAATAGATATCGGATTATCCTTATCTACTCTTTTTTCATCATTTAAGCAATCAAATATAAGAGTGGATATCGAAAATAATCTAAGAGTGGGTGGTATTGCTGAAGACAAGACAAAAAGTATTGAGTTTGCTCCATACATTCGTTATTCATTTCTGAAATGGGGTAAATTGGATGTAATAGGAATGCTGGATGTTTACATGAGTACCGGAAAAACAGAATATACTTCTAATTATGAGTATGAATACGGGAACGGCTATGAATATTCGGAGAATAAAAGCAGGATAAAAACAGCAATTTGGGGAACACGTATTCGTCCGGTATTTCGATACAATCTTTCGGACAAAATCTCATTACTTGCTCATTTGAATCTTTTCCGTTTAGGTTTTTCTCAAGGAAAATATAAAATAATGTACAATCTCACCGGAGATGAATATACGAAAATCAGAACCGGATTTGATTTTAAAATAGATACCAATAACCCTTTTCCTGCTATTGGTTTTGTCTATAAAATTTAATACTCCGAATTATAACGCATCAAATGTAAATCAAAAGCCCCCTCTTGATTTCCCCAATTTAATAATGTATCTTTGCATCCATTTTATTTATTAACAAACAATTGATATGAAAATTTCTGACAATACATTCGTGGCCCTGAGTTACAAGTTGAATGTGGGAGAAGGTGACGAATTGGAACTGATGGAGGAAGCAACTCCGGAAAATCCGATGAGTTTTATATTTGGTATGGGAACTATGCTTAGTGCATTCGAAGATAATCTTGCCGGTCTGGAAAAAGGAAGCAAATTTTCTTTTTCTTTATCGCCTGAAGAAGCCTATGGAGAATCCAATGAAAGCTATATCATAGAACTGCCCAAACAAATTTTTGAGGTAGATGGCAAATTTGATGACGAACGGGTATTTGAAGGAAATACCATCCCCATGAGAGATGCCAACGGCAATATCATGAACGGATCGGTAATGGAAATCAAAGATGATGTGATTGTAATGGACTTCAATCATCCGCTTGCAGGAGAAACTTTACAATTCTCAGGAGAAATATTGGACGTACATGATGCCACTCCGGAAGAAATTGCAGCAATGGCTACCGGCGGTTGTGGAGATTGCAGTTGTGATGATTGTGGAGATGAGCATAATCACGAAGGTGGTTGTGGTGGTTGCCATCACTAATTTAAAAAACAGGACATGAATTCCTTTGGAAACATTTTCAAGCTGACATCCTTCGGTGAATCCCATGGCGTAGCCATAGGCGGAGTCATCGACGGTTGTCCGGCCGGTGTTACCCTCGACTTTGAGTTTATACAAAAAGAACTTAATAGACGGAAACCGGGACAATCGGCTATTACCACTCCCCGGAAAGAGGATGACCAGGTAGAGTTTCTTTCCGGTATTTATGAAGGGAAAACAACAGGTACTTCCATTGGATTCATTATCCGTAACAACAATCAACATTCTTCCGATTATGATAATCTGAGAGAGACCTATCGTCCTTCTCATGCTGATTATACTTATCAAACAAAATACGGGCACCGGGATCACCGGGGTGGAGGACGGTCTTCTGCCCGGGAAACCATTGCCCGGTGTGTAGCCGGAGCTATTGCAAAGTTAGTCCTGAAAGAATTGGGTGTGCAAATCACAGCTTATACATCGCAGGTAGGACCGGTTCAATTGAAAAAAGCATATACCGGACTGGACTTAAGCCGGATAGAAGAAACGCCGGTTCGTTGTCCGGACATAACTATTGCTGAGCAAATGATCGAAGTCATCCACCATGTAAAATCCAAAGGAGATACTGTGGGTGGAGTCATTTCCTGTGTATGTAAAGGAGTTCCTGTAGGCTGGGGAGAACCTGTATTCGGCAAGTTACATGCAGCTTTGGGAAGCGCTATGTTAAGCATCAATTCTGCCAAAGGATTCGAATATGGCATGGGATTCGAAGGAGTACAACATTTTGGTTCGGAAACGAATGATGTTTTCTATCGTACCCCGGAAGGAAAAATAGCAACCAGAACCAACCATTCCGGAGGAATACAAGGCGGTATTTCCAATGGAGAAGATATTTATTTCCGGGTAGCATTCAAACCTATTGCTACTCTACTGATGGAACAACATACGGTAAACCGGGATGGAGAAGAAGTAATGCTCAAAGCCAGAGGCAGACACGATTCCTGTGTGTTACCACGGGCAGTACCCATTGTCGAAGCTATGGCTGCTATGGTATTGCTGGATTATTACCTGCTCGATAAAGCGAGATAATTTATTCGTGGTGATAAGGCTCGTTGTTTAAAATAGTCATCGCCCGATATAACTGCTCTGTAAAAATCAAT
>JAVBMQ010000211.1:0-9230 GCA_031552335.1 Bacteroidales bacterium
GTTGATTTTGAGTAAAATAAAAACCATAGATGAAGCATTATATTATGTTGAATCGGCTGTAAAAATGGCTTGGACACGTGATGTGCTTCTAAATTTCATCAAAGCAGATGCTTACAAAAACAGTAAAATATTACCCAAACAACATAATTTCAATATTGCTTTACCTGAACATTTACAAGAACAGGCTGATGAAATTCTAAAAAGCACTTATAATCTTGACTTTATTAATGCTACTCATGCAATTAAAGAACGGGAATTAGAAAGACGTTTAGTTGAGAAAATTAAATTGTTTTTACTGGAATTAGGACATGGATTTACTTTTATCGGAAATCAACACCGTCTTACACTTGGCAAAAAAGAATATGCTGTAGACTTACTGTTTTTCCACAGAAAACTAAAATCATTAATCGCAATTGACTTGAAAATCGGAGAATTCGAGCCTGAATATATAGGAAAGATGAACCACTATCTTGGGTTATTAGATGAACAGGTGCGAATGCCGGAAGAAAATCCATCTATCGGAATTATCTTATGTGCCGATAGAGACCATGTCGAGGTGGAAATGGCACTCAGGGATTTCAATAAGCCGATTGGAGTTGCAGAATACCAATTGCAATTTCCTGAAAAACAATTGAAGGAAATGATTAGCAGAGAGATAATAGAAAGTGAGAACTTAGATAATGAGATTATATGATTTTTAAAATTATGGTTTGATAATCATGTCATGTTGAAAATAATAAGTATTTTTGCAAAAATCTGACACTGTGTAATCAGTATGCAGATTTACATTTTATGTGATAAATATTGTATTTACAGTCGAATCTCTGAGCTGAAAACGACCAAACAAAAGCGTGTAGAGAATAGACAATGTGAATACATCCCGGATAGGGGTGTGTTCCTTTGGCTTTTTCTTGTTACACGCGGGTTACTTGGTCGTACCTCAGTTCTGCAAGATAAGCGGAGGTTCGCACCTTTTTCGTTTTTAAAATAGTAAAGAATAAAAAAGTTAAAGAATAAAATGAAATAAAGAAAAACAATTAAGGTATAATGCTTCGTCAGCATTTTCTCAGTACTGAAAACGACCAATTCAAAGTGTGTAGAGAAAAGCAGAAGGCGAATGCACCCCTAACAGGGTGTGTCTTCTTTTTCTATCAAATTGGTTGGGTTTCCACTAATGAGAGATGATTTGAGGATGCACCCTTTTTATATTATTATGAAGATAGTAACAAATAATCCATATCGAATTGCAGGAATTCTCGCTAATAGTTCCGAGAAAGACCTCCTAAAGCAAAGAGCTAAAATCAAAAGGTTCACTGAAGTAGGCAAAGAAATCGCTTCTGAATATGATTTTCCATTTTTCTCTTCGCTGCAAAGAAGTAATAACCACATTGACAAAGCTTTTTCCGACATCGAACAAAATCAGGACAAAGTAACTCATTCCCTATTTTGGTTTATCAATCTGAATCCGATTGATAATACCGCTATTCAATATCTGATTAGTGGAAACAAAGAGAAAGCTTTTGAGATTTGGGAGAAACTCACAGATGGAAAAGAAGTCAATTCCAAAAATTTTTCTGCATTTAATAATGTCGGAACACTTTATTTATTGGAAGAATCGAAAGATAAACAAAAGCAAGGAATTACTGCCAAAATCAAATTGGTTGAATCAGGAAATTTTAAAGATTTCATTAATACAGTTGCTGATGAGACTTTTACGATTGAATCCGAAAAACAAATTGAAATATTGATTGATGAATTATTAATGCAATTCAAAAACAGTTATTCAATAGCCGACACAATAGATTTATTTAGCAATTGTAATGGGACAACTCAAAAATATCTTTCTAAAAAGTTCACGGAAGAGCCTATCCATAAAATAGAAACCCAAATTGAACAGACTAAAAATAAACGAATAAAAGATAAAATCAATGCTTCTCACCTTGGCACGGATTTATATAAAAACACTAAAGATGAATTGACACAATTAAAGTCTATTTTGAGTGCGACAAATCTTCAATACAAGATGCTTGCTGACAATGTTGCAAAAGAAGTACTTCAATGTTCAATTGATTATTTTAATGAAAGTCAGGAACAAGAAAAAAGCAATAATTATCTTGATGAAGCTATGAAACTGGTAAAATTAGCGGATAGAATTGCTGTTAATAAAATTACAAAAGACCGAATTAAAGACAATATTAACACGCTTGAAGAAATGAAAGATAAGGAACTTTCTCAAGCAATCGAATTGTTGAAATCTGTAAAAGCAGCTTACGAAACCAATAAAACCAAAATTACTGCGGAAGTTAGAATGCAGGAATTAACATTAAGCCTTGGGCAATCTATTAATTGGAGCAAAGTAAACCAAATGATAGAAAACTCAATTAATTGGAACAAAGTTGTAGAGTTAGTCAAGGAAGTAATTCCACAACGGAATATTGAAAAAATCAAACTTTCCGAAAAACAGGCTAAAGTGACTGAATACAAATATTTAGTCGATTTTCTACTTGGCAAGTTGAGTTACTCACAAAAGAACCAAGTACAATATTTGTGCTATTGGAAAGCAGTAAGCACAACTCCTCTTACTCCTGCAAGCCCCACAAGTACATACAAACCAACGACGACAACAAGTAGTAATAGTGGGGGATGTTATATTGCAACAATGGCTTATGGCAGTTACGAACACCCACAGGTGATGATTTTACGGCAATTCAGAGATGATGTGTTATACAAATCTGTGCTTGGACGGTGGTTTATCAAGTTCTATTATCATTATTCGCCCAAATTGGTGGAAGTACTTAAAGACAAACAATTCATAAATAAATCAATTCGTAGTATGTTAAATCAATTTATAAAGGTAATAAAATGAAGAAGACAATCATTTTACCAATTCTAATGCTTTTTTCATTAACAGCATTTTCGCAAATACCTGACAGCCTCGTTTTTGTGCAATTGCAACAAAATGTAGGACAGTTGCAAATCGAATTGAAAAATCAAAAAAATGATTTTTTGCAAAAATTAGGAACGGCTGATAATGAAATAGCAAAATTACGGTTGGAAGTAGAAAGCGAGAAAGCTGTTGTTGTCGCACTTGCCGATAGTTTAGGTATAAAAATAGAACAAACTGAAACGACTACTAAAGATAGTATTTCTAAATTGGATAAAGATGTGAGCAAAAATCGCCTATACTGGATTATTGGCACTTTGGCAACATTGCTTTTAGGTGGAATCATCTATTGGCTTTTAGGCAAACGCATCTTAAACAGTAAAACTGATGTGGAATTCCAAATCAAAAACGCTAAAATGGCTTTGGAAAAAGAGAGTATCAAGTTAGATAGTAAACTGGTAGAAGTTTTAGAATCTCAGTTAAAGTTGAAACGAGAAGAAAAGCAAATTGCTTCTCCAAATTCGAACAATGAAAATGACCACTCTTTAGCGCTGAAAGTAGCGGATGAAATCGTGAGAATGCAAAAGAATATTTCAAAAATGGATGATGATACCAAAGGTTTAAAGCCGCTTGTAAAAGGTATTGAAAGAATACAAGCAAATTTTGCTTCTAATGGCTATGAGATGGTTAATCCTCTGAATAAGGATTATGATGAAAGAATGAACATTGATGTCATCAACTTTATCACAGACGAGAATTTGTCGGAAGGGAAAAAAGTTATTACAGCAGTTATCAAACCACAGGTTAATTATAACGGGGTACTTATCCAAAGAGCGCAAGTAGATGTTTCACAGAATTAAAAATATACAGAAATAAAATGGTAAGAACTAAAATCGATTATGGTATCGACTTAGGTACAACTAATTCGGCCATTTCTAGAATGGAGAACGGAGAAGCAAAAATTATAAAAATAAACGGTCAAGATGACACGATGCCATCTTGTATTGCTTATAACAAAAAGGGTGTTTTGGCAGGAAAGAAAGCTTTCGCTGCCTATCGAAGTGAGCAGGAGGCGAGACTGTCAAAGGATATTGAACCAACTGCATTTATCGAGTTCAAACGAACAATGGGAACAGATAAAAAATATTCGAGTTCCAATTTAGAAAAAGATTTAAGTTCGGAAGAGTTATCCTCAGAAATTTTAAAAACATTAAAATCATTTGTGACCGATGAAGCTGTAAGCGCAGTTGTTATTACTGTTCCAGCTGCCTTCAAAAACAATCAGATTGATGCCACAAGAAGAGCGGCAAAATTAGCAGGTTTTGAACATGCAGAAGTGTTACAAGAGCCTGTAGCAGCTGCAATGGCTTATGGTTTGGATAGCAAAAAGAAAGATGGGTTTTGGCTAGTTTTCGATTTTGGAGGAGGGACTTTTGATGCCGCTTTGCTCAAAGTAGAAGATGGTATTATGAAAGTTTCCGACACAGAAGGCGATAATTATTTAGGTGGAAAAAATTTGGATTTAGCTGTTGTGGATGAAATCCTAATCCCTCATATTCAAGAAAAATTCTCTATAGCTGAAATTTTAGAAAATGACGACACAAAAGCAAAATACAGAGAAGCTTTAAAGCCATATGCAGAAGAACTGAAAAATGAACTTTCGTTTAAACACAGCTATGATTTATACAAAGAAGACAGATGTGGAACGGATGATAACGGGGAAGAAATTGAAATTGACTTAACAGTAACACAAGAAGAATTAGAAAAAATATTGTCTCCTGTCTTTCAAAAAGCTGTCGATATTTCTAAGAGACTATTGGAACGAAACAATTTGAAAGGTTCATCTTTAGATTCGTTAATATTGGTGGGAGGCCCGACCTTTTCGCCTGTTGTCAGAAAAATGTTAGAACAACAGATAACAAGACCAGACACAAGTGTTGACCCAATGACAGTCGTTTCCAAAGGTGCAGCATTATATGCTTCTACGGTTGAAATTTCAGAAGAAATCAAAGAACAAACGAGAGATAAATCCAAGATACAAATTGAAATTGGTCACGAATCGTCTACTGTAGAATTAGAAGAATTCGTTACACTGAAAATTTTAGTAGACAAAACCAAAGGAACAATACCTCCAAAAGTCTTTGCCGAAATTACAAGAAGTGACAAAGCTTGGAAAAGTGGAAAAGTGGAAATCAACAAAATTGGCGAAGTTATAGAAACGCAATTAGTTGAAGGCAAAACCAATGGTTTTGAAGTAATTTTGTTTGATGACAAAGGAAATATCTTGGAAAGCGAACCAAAAGAGTTTACTGTGATTCAAGGTTCTAAAATTGGCAGTGCAACTTTACCTTACAGTTTTGGTATTGAGATTAAATCCAAAGGGAACGACAAAATTGTTTTCAGTGAAGTTTCTGGATTAGAAAAAAACAAATCATTACCTGCAATCGGAACTAAAAATGGATTGAAAACACAGAAACAAATCCGTCCCGGAATGGAATCAGATTTTATAAAAATCCCTTTGTATCAAGGAAAATACGGAGCAGATGGAACAAGAGCAATTTACAACGACCACGTTTACAACATTATCATAAGCGGAGCTGACTTACCTGCATTATTGCCTGAAAATAGCGATGTGGATTTAACTATCGGTATTGACAAGTCACAAGAAGTTTCGATTCAGGCATATTTTCCATATTTAGACCATACTGCTGAAATTAGAGTACCAACAGATACCGTTCAATCTGTAGAAACCAATTGGCTCGCCAATGAAATCAGAAAAGCGAAAGGAAGCATTGAAGAATTGAAAGAAGATGGAAACCTCGAAGATAAAGTGCAGAAAATAGAATCTGAGATTTCAGAATTAGAAAAACGATTTGAAAACAACAAAAATGATGTTGATGGAAAGCAAGAAGTCTTAGCTAATCTCAGAAAAACGCTCAAAACCATTGATGAGCTAAGCGAAACCACTGAGTGGCCAAAATTGGAAGAGGAGCTAAAAGAAGAATTTTATAGATTAGAGAAAGCCAATAAGGATTTGGGAAATGACCGTTCTGCACAAGTCGTAAACCAATTGCGAAACCAACTGGAAGAAGTCCTAAAGTCGCAAGATATTAAACTGGGTAAAGCATTGGCAGAAGAAATACATTCCGTGTTCTTCCAATTAACTATGGTTTATCAATTAATCGGATTTATTAGACATCACAATCAGCATTTTGGTTCTTATCATTGGAAAGATAGCCATAGAGCCAGACAATTACTAAATGAAGGCTTGCAACAAATCGGAGAAAATCCGAAAGTTGATGATTTACATCCGATTGCTATAGCCCTAATCAATTTATTACCAAATGACGAAAGACCAAGCGGAGACGATTCCGTTTTAGTGGGATAAGAAACATGAACAACGCAAAATCAATATTAGCTAAAGGTCAAATTATAGACGAAAAGTATTCGGTTAGTTTCTTTCTGAAAAAAGGAAGTTATGCCGAGACCTATCGTATTCAAAATGAAGTTAAAGAAACGAAGTTTTTAAAACTATTTGACTACAGCAAATTGCATCGTACACAGTTTGCTGATAACGGAGATGTTTTGGAAATCGAAATATTGAAGCAAATCAAACATCCGAATTTAGTCAAGTACAATGGCTGTGGAAATATCATTGTCAACAATCAAAAGTTTGCCTATGTTGTATTGGATTTTATAAGCGGAGAAACTTTATCTGATAAGATGAAGCGTGAAACCACGTTCAATCTATACGAGGCAAAAGTCATCATACTAAGCGTGTTGAATGGATTGAATTATTTGCATAGCAAACAAATCGTTCATAACGATATTACCAATCAAAACATAATGTTGGATTTATTGGGAAAAGTTTCTATTCCCAAAATCATAGATTTTGGGAATGCCCGTTTTTTGCAGCAATCCAACAAAGATTTTTTGAAAGAAGGTATAAACCTGTTTTATACAGCTAACGAGACATTTAATAAAGTCTTTTCTTTTCAAAGTGATATTTATTCTATAGGAGCATTGTATTATCACCTGTTTACAGGGCTACCTCCCTATTTTGTAGAAATATCCAAATACAAGTCCGACAGAATAGCATTAGAAGAAACCATTTTGGAAGAACGAAAGAAGCCTTTGAAATTTTTGGACAAAATAGACGAACAGACACAAAATATTATCCGGAAGGCATTACAGCCAAAAGCAGAACATCGTTTTAAATCGGCGAAGGAATTTATACAGGCATTAAATGGAGAATTAGAAGTTGAATGCTCTATCCCCGAAGAAAAGGTAACTAAAGTACAACCTAAAGAAAAAAAGAAAGGCAAGGGCTTTTCTGCCATTGCAGGAATGCAGGAACTGAAAGACACAATACAGTTAGATGTTATTGATGCGTTGAACGACAAAGAGCGCTACGAAGAATATGGTTTGACTATTCCAAACGGAATATTATTGTATGGTCCTCCAGGTTGTGGAAAAACTTTTTTTGCCGAAAGGATGGCAGAAGAAATCGAATTTAATTTCTACCAGATAAAACCATCTGATATTCAAAGCAAATTTGTCAACGCTTCGCAAGAAAATATCAAAAACTTATTTGATGAAGCAAGACAAAATGCTCCAAGTATTATTTTTATTGATGAGTTGGATGCACTTGTTCCAAATCGTGATACATCCAACATCAGCCACATGAATACGAGTGCGGTCAATGAATTCTTAGCACAAATGAATAATTGTGGCGAAGATGGAATCTTTATTGTTGGAGCAACCAATAGGCCGAATGCAATTGACCCTGCAATTCTGCGTTCAGGAAGATTAGACAAACATATTTACTTGCCTCCACCCGACTTTGAAGCTCGCAAAATGATGTTTGAATTATATCTAAAAAAACGCCCGACAGAAATTGGTCTGAATTATGAAAAGTTAGCAAAAGCTACTGAGAATTATGTATCAAGTGATATCAAATTCCTATGTGATGAAGCATCAAGAAAAGCATTGAAAGCAAATGTGAGAATAACAAAATCAATTATTTTAGAAACAATCAGAAGTAATAAACCATCTATTTCCGAAAAAGAATTGAATGTCTATTTGGAAATCAAGGCAAAAATGGAAGGAGTAAATATCTCTAAAGAAAGGCCAAGGATTGGATTTAAAAATTAAAGACAAAATATATGAATACAATAACATTTGATAAATTATTACTTAAAACGGCATTCTGCTGTATGGCATCGGATGGAAATATAGATAAGAGAGAGATTGCAATGATTAAATCTTTGTGTCAGGCATCTGACCTGTTTAAAGAAGTTGATTTTCAAGAAGCAATCAATCAGCTTGTAAATGAGATAAACAAGAATGGAAAACAATTCATTCAAGATTATTTCGATTTGTTAATCAGCTCAAACCTTACAGAGAATGAAGAGTTAAGTCTAATAGAATTTGCAATTAAAACAATATATGCGGACAAACAGGTTGAGTATTCAGAAATCAAATTTTTCAAGAATATAAGACATCGACTTAAAATTAGTGATGAGAAAATTTTATCTGTATTTCCGGATATTGAGTTGTTTTTAGAAAAAGATATTGTGACTGAATCATATTTAGATAAAATAACGAATCAATATTTGAATGATATTGATTTCCATGAATTTAAGTTGATTGATGATCTGAGCAATTAATCGTTTTTTTCTTTTCATCTTCAATACAAAGATACATTCCGAGAATAAAGCATCAAGGCCAAGCTTCGTTTGAGGAAAAAATCTTCCTTTCTCGTACCTTGAAAGCGTATTTTTTCTCAAAGCCTTGTTTTATTTATTCTCTCCATATTTAGAGTGTATATCAGTTGAAAAAGAAAAAAATATGCAAATTTATCAGTGCAAAATGGAGAAAAGAGCGACATTCGAACGACAAATGTGGACATGTGAAAGCCTGGCCTTGGATTTTATTTGATGATGCTTTAACTTTGCTTTGATAATATTTTCAAAGTAGAGTTTCGATGAATAAATTTTCTTACATAAAATGGTCATATGAAGAAGCAAACCGGAAGATTTGGGATGCCTTATTGAATAAATATCAATCCATTCGAAAAAAGAATCGGCTATTGAGCTATTTATGGTTATTTGTAGCATCTATTCTGTTTGGTCTCATTGTTATTTTTGGTTGGTTAGCTTATTTGACCGTATTTTTTCAGGATGTTCGGTTTACTCCACATTACATGCGAACTGTTATCCAACACAATAGTATGACCACAGAGCAAGCCAATGAATACCTTAAATCTCAAATGCAGAAATACAAAACAAGTCTATCTTATGGAAATATATCCAATAAAGAACGAAACAGTATTGAGGCTACATTT
>JAVBMQ010000203.1:0-11902 GCA_031552335.1 Bacteroidales bacterium
ATTTGCCAAACAATTGGAACCCATCAAAGATGATCCTTATCTGATTGGTTATTTCTTACAAAACGAACCACACTGGGGTTTCGGAGACAATAATCTTGCTTTTGAAATGTTTGCTGTTCCGACACCTTCTTATACAAAAAAGGAAATTGCTTCCTGGTTAGAGAAAAAATATACTACTATCGAAAATTTCAATAAAGCATGGAAACAAAACCTGACTAATTTTTCTGAAGTAGAAAAATTAATTCTGAAAGATAAACCCTCTGAAGAAGCATGGAACGACTGTACGGAATTCTCCGGAATAATGGTTGACCGCTACGTGGAAGTCGCTTGTAGTGAAGTGAAGAAAGTAGATCCTAACCACCTGAACCTGGGAATGCGTTATGCCTGGATCAGTTCTGAATTGTGTTACCGTGCCGGAGCTTGGTTTGATGTATTCTCTATCAATGGATACAGCAATCCCGGCCCTCCTCCTACCGAAGAAATTGCCCGCCGGAGCGGCAAGCCGGTAATGATCGGAGAATGGCATTTTGGTTCTGCTACCGACCGAGGACTTCCAGCGACAGGTATTCAGGGAGCTGCAAACCAACAAGCCCGGGGAGAAGCATACAGATATTATTTCGAACAAGGAATCAGTCGTCCGGAACTGATCGGAGTACATTGGTTCCAGTGGAACGACCAAGCCATTTTTGGCCGGTTCGATGGAGAAAACTACAATATCGGCTTTTTAGATGTTAATATGAGGCCATATGAAGAACTAACCGATCGGGCAAAAATTTCACACGAAAGAATGTACAAAATAGCAACCGGAGAAGAAAAACCATATGATGTTGTTATTCGCAAAGTTCCACAAATATATTATTGAAGGACGAAAACAAACATCACACCACAGGCAGATTCATTCCTGTCAATTTCCGATACAGATCTAAGGCATATACATCTGTCATGCCGGAAACATAGTCGATAACCGCCTGTACTTTAGCATAAGTACAGGAATTTTCTGTTGTAAACTGTTCGGGAAAACTCCTCAGTAACAAGTTGGAATATGTTTTTTCCGGATTCAGGATCGCTTCAATAAATGCCTCCAAAAGGAAACCGATAATCCGGTAACCGGCTAACTCTATATCCAAAACATCACGGGAACGGTATATCTTCTTTACAGAAACTTTGGCACACTTTTTATAAGCATTTTGAGGCAATTCGCTGATATGATCGATCAAAGCGCCTTGAAATAATCCATTTAGAATTTCTTCTTCATGTTGCAAAAAAACAGAGCTACATTCATCAATAAGCAAACCTATGGCTGAAGAACGCAAATAGGCAATTTTCTCATTGGTATCATCCACCATTTGCATGACATGTCCAATGTGTGATCTTTTTTCTTCTGGAAAATAACCGAGTAACAAATCTATTGTTTCTTCCGTAGATATCAATCTCAACTTGTGTGCATCTTCCAGATCCATCATCTGATAACAAATATCATCAGCAGCCTCTACCAGATATACAAGAGGATATCTCACAAAACATAAAGGTTCTTCTTTCAGGCAAATAACACCCAGATCATTCGCTATTTTCCGGTAATCATTTTCTTCCGAAGCAAAAAAACCGAATTTTCCTTTTTTCCCCGCTAAACCGGAAGCATACGGATATTTAACAATCGAAGCCAATGTTGAATAAGTCAGCACAAATCCCCCCTTCCTTCTACCCTTGAAAGCATGGGTTAACATCCGGATAGAATTGGCATTTCCCTCAAAATGAGCAAAATCAGAAGAACGGCCACCCTCCTCTTCTATTTTTTCCAACAACTGTTTTCCATTTCCTTCTGTAAAATAAGAAGATATAGCCTTTTCTCCGGAATGGCCGAACGGAGGATTTCCCAAATCATGCGCCAGACAAGCAGCAGAAACAATCGCTCCCATCTCTGAAAAATCAACAGGAAGATCTTTGTGTTTTTCATGAAGTTCCCGTCCTACCTTATCTCCCAATGAACGCCCCACACAAGAAACCTCCAAACTGTGAGTCAGTCGGTTATGAACAAATATACTACCCGGAAGCGGAAAAACCTGGGTCTTATTCTGTAAACGCCTGAAGGGAGATGAAAATATCAAACGGTCATAATCCCGCTGAAATTCGGTTCTGTCATGCTTCTTCTCATCATGATAAGACTCCATGCCAAAGCGTTTGGATGAAAGTAATTGTTGCCAGTTCACTGTTATTTACTTTTAAAAGATAAAATATGCCATGTCACACCTGTTGATATAAAAATCAACAATACCCTTACAGGAATATTCTCAATCAGATATATTACACAATATAAAATACTGAGCCACATCAATGTGATTGAAAATATTTTGGCCCGGAGCGGAATAATCTTATTCTCCCTGAAGTTACGGATATATGTTCCTAAAACAGGTTGCTTCATCAACCATTCATAGCATCTGGGAGAACTTTTATAATATAAATAGGCTGTCAGTAATAAAAAAGGAGTCGTCGGAAGCAAAGGAAGAAATGCACCTATAATTCCTAAAATCAAACTGATAGTGCCCAATACAATAAATAATATACGAATCGCTGGCATAGAATTAATGAGTAAGATGAGATTGATTCTGTTTTGCAGCAGTTTGTTTAATCATATAACAAAAAAACATTCCTAATATCAACGATAATCCGGCCATCCAAAGAGTATCTCCGGTTCCTATGGTATCCAATTCTTCAAATGTAGCCTCATCGGAAGAAAAATAATAGGCAAAGACACTGAAACAATTGTTGACAAAATGAGCCAAAACTGCTATCCACAAAGATTTTGTCCACAACAACAAATAACCCATCAACGCTCCCAATAATATACGGGGAATAAACCCATAAAATTGCACATGGATGGCGCTGAAGATAACAGCAACAATCCATATAACTGCATGTGGATTTTTATAAATCTTTTCAAAAAGGCGCTGCATGACTCCCCTGAAAAGAAATTCTTCTCCAACTCCGGCAACAACTCCGAAAAGCAAGACATTCAATAATAATCCACCGATATTATCCGTCTGCATCAACATTTTAGTTAATTCTGTAGCTGCATTTTCTTTTTCCCGCATCCAATGTTCCACCATTTGCATTGATTCCGGTAAAACCATCTTTTGATTGAGGGAAATAATCAGATTTAAAAACGGAAGGAATGCCAATACAGTCAACACACTCAATAAAGCTACTGATATGGATGGTTTATTCAATTGCAAATACCGCGATGGTTGTTCACTGAATAAACCTGCAGCCAATATAGAAGGGAGTAAAAAGGTCACCAATGATGATATCATCTGAATTACCCGCATCGCTCCGGCATCATTCATTGCCGACTGCATAGTCATACCCGAAGCAAAGACATATATTCCAATAAGAATAGAACTAAATACCAGACCCAGAACAAATAATGATATCAGAATCAATACCTGGACAGAAAAAGAAGAATCTTTGAGCAATGCTTGTAGTTTCATGTTTTTACTTTGAAGGGACAAAGGTACATTTTTATGTGGAATATCAGGATATATATCAGATATAAGTATAGTTAAGATTTTTTTCATGCATAAACATTTCAAATTTAATCAAAATATAAATACATTTGTAATACCATAACTATAACATAAAAAGTAAACAGATCAGAACAGGATTTTGACATAATATCTCTTCAATTCCAAAGAATCAAACAACTATTTTGCAGATTCCAAAGAATCAACTACCTTTGCACCTCTAAAAATAAAATCAAAATTCGAGCAAATGGATATCACATTAAAAAACATTGATCCGGTAAATGCGATCATTAAAATCAACATCATTAAGGAAGACTATGCTGCCAACGTCGAAAATTCTTTGAAAAAATTAAGACAAAAAGCTGATTTTCACGGATTCCGCAAAGGAATGGTACCCATGGGAATGGTGAAAAAAATGTATGGTACATCAGTATTGGTGGAAGAAATAAATAAACTTGTATCCGATAAATTATACTCCTATATCCAAGATAACAGTCTGAATATCCTTGGAGAACCGCTTCCTAACGAAACTGAACAGCAAACCATCAATTTTGATCAGGAAAGTGATTATGAGTTTTGTTTCGATATCTGTTTGGCTCCGGAAATCAAAGTGGAACTGACAACAAAAGATAAACTTCCCTATTATACCGTAAAAATTGACGACGAATTGCTGAACAAACAAATCGAATCATATAAAGCTAATTACGGAACATACGAACAAGTTGAAGTTTTTTCAGGAAAAGACATGCTGAAAGGCGCTCTTACCGAATTGGAAAATGGTGCGGCCAAAACAGGAGGTTTATTCCTCGATGATGCAGTCATGATGCCTTCATATATTAAGGATGAAACAGAAAAAGCGAAATTCGACAATACTAAAAAAGGTGATGTGATTGTATTCAATCCTTTCAAAGCATACGAAGGAAACGAAACCGAATTATCATCTTTCCTGAAAGTTGACAAAAATGAGGTGAATAAATACGATGCTGATTTCAGCTACGAAGTCAAAGAAATCACTCATTATAAGGAAGCTGAACTCAACCAGGACTTATTCGACAAAATCTTTCCTGCCGGAGAAGTTACTTCAGAAAACGATTTCAGGGAAAAAGTACGTGGCATAATGGCTGGTCAATATCTGACAAATTCAGATTATAAATTCCTGTTGGATGCCCGTCAGTTATTAGATAAAAAAGCCGGAAACATAGAATTCCCGGATGCATTCCTGAAACGTTGGTTGCTTGCTTCTGATAAAAACCGTACCCAGGAAAGTGTGGAAGAAGATTATCCGAAAATCATCGAAGATTTGAAATTCCACCTTATTAAAGAACAAATAGCTAAAGACAACGAACTTAAGTTGGAAGAAAATGACCTGATGACATATGCCAAAAGAGCGACTCAGGCACAATTTGCACAATATGGCATGATGAATGTACCGGAAGATATCCTGGAAAATTACGCCAAAGATATGCTTAAAAAACAAGATACCGTCCGTAATATTATCGACCGGGCTATGGAAGACAAGTTGGTTGAATGTATTAAAGGAAAAGTAAAAGTAGACAATAAAGAAGTCTCAATGGAAGAATTTGGTAAATTATTCGAATAAAGCATAAACTACTTGTTTCTTTCAAAAAATTGTGCATAACTTTGTACTCATTGAAATCATTAAAATAAAAAGTTTATGGACGAATTCAAAAAATATGCAACCAAACATATTGGTTTAAACGCAAACATGCTTGATAAATATTCAAAAATTACAAGCATGACTCCCTATATACTTGAAGAAAGACAGTTGAATGTAAATCAATTGGATGTTTTTTCCCGTTTGATGATGGACCGCATCATTTTTCTCCGCACCCAGATCAATGACGAAGTAGCCAGCATTATTCAGGCGCAGCTTTTGTTCCTGGATTCTTCCGATCCCGGAAAAGACATCTCTATTTATATCAATTCTCCAGGTGGATCTGTATACGACGGTTATGGTGTTTATGACACCATGCAATTGATCTCAAGCAAAGTAGGTACTATCTGTACCGGAATGGCTGCTTCTATGGCTGCTGTATTACTGGTAGCCGGAGAAAAAGGAAAACGTTCTGCCTTACCTCACTCCCGGGTGATGATCCATCAACCGTTAGGAGGAGCCCAGGGACAAGCTTCTGACATCGAAATCACTGCCCGCGAAATCGTCAAAGTGAAAAAAGAAATATATACTATCATTTCCAACCACTCCGGACAACCCTATGACAAAGTGGTGCAAGACGGAGACCGTGACTTCTGGATGAATGCAGAAGAAGCTAAAGCATACGGAATGGTAGATGAAATACTTGTAAAAAAATGAAGAATTGAGAATTGAGAATTAAAGATGCACAAAACGACCGGAGATCTTTGTTTTTTTAATTCTCAATTCTCAACTCTCAATTCTCAATTTTATGGCTAAATCAGGAGAAATCTGTAGTTTTTGCGGAAAACCGAAGAAAGAAGCTCAATTACTTATATCAGGGCTATACGCCAATATATGTGAAAGTTGTGCAGAGCAGGCATATTTGATCACAAAAGAATCGCTTGACCTGAAACAACCCAAATCGCCATTTACCTTATCGAATAAAGACCTGCCACGTCCGGTAGAAATCAAAGAATTTCTTGACCAGTACGTAATCGGACAAGATGAGGCCAAAAGATACCTCTCTGTTTCTGTATTCAACCATTATAAAAGATTGTTACAGAAAAACACCAAAGATGATGTGGAAATTGAAAAATCCAACATTATCATGGTGGGCGCTACAGGTACAGGTAAAACATTACTTGCAAAAACCATTGCAAGGTTATTGAAGGTTCCTTTTACCATTGTGGATGCTACTGTTCTCACGGAAGCCGGTTATGTAGGAGAAGATATCGAAAGTATCCTTTCCCGCTTGCTACAGGTTGCCGATTATAATGTGGAAGCAGCTCAAAGAGGAATTGTTTTTATTGATGAAATCGATAAAATTGCCCGGAAAGGAGATAATCCCTCTATTACCAGAGATGTGAGTGGAGAAGGTGTACAACAAGGTTTGCTCAAACTTCTCGAAGGTTCTATTGTCAATGTTCCCCCACAAGGAGGAAGAAAACACCCGGATCAAAAAATGATCGCAGTAGATACCAAAAATATTCTGTTTATTTGCGGAGGAGCTTTTGATGGAATAGAAAAGAAAATAGCCAAACGACTGAACACCAACACTGTAGGATTCATTGCGTCGCAGAAAAAAAGGGAAAATCAGGAAGATAATCTTCTTGAGCATATTACTCCACAGGATTTAAGGTCTTTTGGACTGATTCCGGAGATCATCGGGCGACTGCCTATCGTGACTTATCTCAAACCCATCAATAAAGAAACTTTGAGAAGTATCCTCACGGAACCTAAAAATTCTATCATCAAACAATATGTCAAACTCTTTGAAATGGATGGAGTAAAACTCTCCTTCGATGAAGATGTGTATGATTATATTGTTGATAAAGCAATCGAATACAAATTAGGAGCACGAGGATTAAGATCGATTGCAGAAGACATTATGATTGATGCCATGTTCAAATTTCCATCTTCCAAAGAAAAATCTCTGAACATCAATTTGGCTTACGCCCGGGAAAGAATTGAAAAAACAGAAAACAAACACCGGAGTATTGCTTAACTTTTTTTGAAATTTTCCGCAATTTTGTATGTTTATTTCATTTCTTCTATATAACTTTGCTTAAGGTAAAGCAATCCCATGTTTCTATTCATATGGCAAAGAAAAATTTATTGACGGAGGAGTTAAAGAAAAATTTTGGATTTGACACTTTTAAAGGTAATCAGGAAGTTGTTATTCAAAATGTTTTAGACGGAAAGGACACATTCGTGCTTATGCCTACCGGCGGAGGTAAATCTTTGTGTTACCAGCTCCCCTCTCTGATGATGGAAGGTACTGCTATTGTTATTTCACCACTCATTGCATTGATGAAAAATCAGGTGGATGCTATGCGTAATTTCAGTGAAGAAAACGGGATCGCCCATTTCATCAACTCTTCACTGAATAAATCAGCCATAGAACAGGTAAAAGATGATATTGTAAATGGTAAAACAAAATTATTATATGTTGCGCCGGAATCTCTGACAAAAGACGAAAATGTGGAATTTCTCCGACAGGTCAAAGTTTCATTTTATGCGATAGATGAAGCGCATTGTATTTCTGAATGGGGACACGACTTCCGTCCGGAATACAGACGCATCAGGCCAATAATCAATGAAATAGGAAAAAAACCAATCATTGCACTTACGGCAACGGCAACCCCTAAGGTACAACACGATATTCAGAAAAACCTGGGAATGATGGAGGCGGAAGTGTTCAAATCATCTTTTAACCGTCCCAACTTGTATTATGAAGTGCGTCAGAAAACAAATGATGTCGATAAAGATATCATCAAATATATCAAATCACAAACCGGGAAATCGGGTATTATCTATTGTCTTTCCAGAAAAAAAGTGGAAGACTTTGCCGAAATACTTAAAACAAACGGTATTAAAGCGCTTGCTTATCATGCCGGAATGGATTCCCAAACACGCTCTACCAATCAGGATGCTTTCCTGATGGAAGAAGTGGATGTGATTGTAGCCACTATTGCCTTTGGGATGGGTATCGATAAACCGGATGTGCGCTATGTCATTCATTACGACATCCCCAAAAGCCTCGAAGGGTACTATCAGGAAACCGGAAGGGCCGGAAGAGATGGAGGTGAAGGCAGATGCATTGTCTTCTATGTCAATAAAGACCTGCAAAAATTAGAAAAATTCATGCAGGGAAAACCGGTATCGGAACAAGAAATCGGGAAACAGTTACTGGAAGAAACCAAAGCATATGCAGAATCATCCATCTGCAGAAGAAAAATATTGTTGCATTATTTTGGAGAAGAATATACGGAAGAGAATTGTGGAAATTGTGATAATTGTTTAAACCCCAAAAAACAAGTGGAAGCAAAAGATTTATTAGTTACAGTGTTAGAAACCATCCTGGCTTTGAAAGAAAAATTCAAATCGGAGTATGTTATCAATGTATTGTTGGGTAAGGAAAATTCAGAAATCGAATCTTACGAACATCAGGATCTGGAAGTTTTCGGATGCGGTGTTGATGAAGATGATAAAACGTGGAACACTGTGATCCGTCAGGCGATGATTGCCAGATACATCGACAAAGATATTGAAAACTACGGATTGCTGAAGGTGACTCCTTCCGGAAGAAATTTCCTCAACAAACCGGTTTCTTTCAAAATAGTCAAGGATGGTGATTTTGATGAGGATGAAGAGAGCACAGAAGCACCAATCAGAGGGGGTGCAACTTCTGCTGTAGATCCTGTCTTATACTCTATCATGAAGGATTTACGTAAAAAATTGTCTAAAAAATTGGATGTTCCTCCTTATGTGATTTTCCAGGATCCTTCATTGGAAGCAATGGCCACAACCTATCCTGTCACATTGGAAGAATTGCAGAATATACCCGGTGTAGGCGCCGGAAAAGCCAAACGTTACGGAGAAGATTTTATTGCCATTATCAAAAGGCATGTACAGGAAAATGAAATCGAACGCCCGGAAGATTTACGGATACGTACGGTAGCCAATAAATCAAAAATGAAGGTTTATATTGTTCAGAGTATAGACCGGAAAGTGGCTCTTGATGACATTGCTTTGACCAAAGGACTGGAATTCAATGAATTATTAGATGAAATAGAAGCCATCGTTTATTCCGGCACAAAAATCAACGTCGACTACTTCCTGGACGAGATTATGGATGAAGATCATGTGGAAGACATTTATCTTTATTTCAAAGAATCAGAAACAGACAACCTCGAAGATGCGATCAGTGAGTTAGGAAATGATTATACGGAAGAAGAAATTCGACTGGTAAGAATTAAATTTTTGTCGGAAATGGCAAACTAAATCTAAAAATGATTACATTTGCCTGCAATAAATAAAAACTATCTCCTATGTCATTTATTGCTGATAGACTTGTAACGGATGGATTGACATTTGATGATGTATTGTTAGTACCGGCTTATTCCGAAGTACTTCCACGCAATGTTGATCTTACCACCCATTTCTCCCGAAATATCAAATTGAATATCCCTATGGTTTCTGCGGCCATGGATACAGTTACCGAATTCAAAATGGCCATCGCTATTGCCCGTGAAGGAGGTATCGGTGTCATGCATAAAAACATGACAATCGAAGAACAGGCCAAACAGGTAAAAGCGGTCAAACGAGCTGAAAACGGAATGATCTCTAACCCAGTCAGTATCCGGATCGGAAAGAAAGTATCTGATGCTATGGCTCTGATGGCGGAGTACAAAATCGGTGGTATCCCGGTAGTCGATGAAGAAAATCACCTGATGGGAATTGTTACCAATAGGGATCTTCGTTTTCAACGGGATATGGATCAATTGATAGATCAGGTGATGACCAGTAAAAATCTGGTAACCACAGATCAGTCAACTGATCTCAAAGCGGCAACAGATATTCTCCAGCAATATAAAATAGAAAAATTACCGGTGGTTGATCACAACAACCGCCTCATTGGACTGATTACCTATAAGGATATTACCAAAGCAAAAGACAAACCTTTTGCCTGTAAAGATTCGAGAGGTCGTCTGCGTGTAGCTGCCGGAGTGGGAATTACTCCGGATGTTTTTGAACGCATCAATGCTTTGGTACAGTCGGAAGTAGATGCTATTGTCATAGATACCGCACACGGACATTCCAAGGGGGTTATCAAGACTTTGAAAGAGGCAAAAAAGAAATATCCGGAAGTAGATTTCGTTGTTGGAAATATCGCTACGGCCGAAGCTGCTCAAATGCTTGTAAAAGCGGGAGCTGATGCTGTCAAAGTGGGAATAGGACCGGGTTCTATTTGTACTACCCGGATCATTGCCGGTGTGGGAGTTCCTCAGTTGACAGCTATTTATGATGTAGCTAAATCTCTCAAAGAAACAGGAGTTCCGGTTATTGCCGACGGAGGACTCCGTTATTCCGGAGATATTGTCAAAGCTTTAGCTGCAGGAGGTTCATCCGTTATGATGGGATCTTTACTGGCTGGTGTAGAAGAATCTCCGGGAGAAACAATTATCTATAACGGAAGAAAATTTAAATCATACCGGGGAATGGGTTCTCTGGAAGCTATGCAAAAAGGTTCGAAAGACCGTTATTTTCAGGATACTGAAGACGATATCAAAAAATTGGTTCCCGAAGGAATCACCGCCCGGGTACCCTTCAAAGGAACTTTATTTGAAGTGATATATCAAATGGTGGGAGGATTAAGAGCTGGCATGGGATATTGTGGCGCTGCCAATCTGGAAGCCTTACATCAATCCAAATTCATACGAATTACCAATGCAGGAGTTGCCGAAAGTCACCCGCATGACGTGGCAATTACGCAAGAAGCGCCAAATTATTCGCGAGGCGAATAATTTTTTTAAGATTATTCCGTTAATTATAAGTGGAAAATTAAAAGTAAAAAAGAACTTAGATTTAATCTGTTGATTATCAAAACTTTTAATTTTAATATTTAATTTTTTAGAATATAATCATGAAAAAGTACTTTATTATTCTTGCTATCGGATTTTTTTCCATGACAGCATTTGCACAGGAAAATGACCCTGTTGTAATGAAAGTAAATGGAAAAAACATTAAAAAATCGGAATTTGAATACCTTTATAAGAAAAACAATACGGGTATTGCATTAGACGAGTATGTGGAACTGTTCAAAAATTTCAAATTAAAAGTAGCTGAAGCAGAAGCACAAGGGATTGATACAACTGCTGCTTTTGTTAAGGAATTGAAAGACAACAGAGACCAATTAGCCAAACAATATCTGAAAGAGCTTGCAATAAACGAATCTATGCTCCTCAATGAATATAACCGTTTAAAAGAGGATGTTGAAATCAGTCATATTGCCATTCCTATCAAAGAAACAAAAATTACGGATGCCGAAGGCAACGAACAAACAGATATTTCATACCAGTTGATTCCTGCCGACACACTTGCTGCTTATAAAAAAGTAATGCAGATACGCAACCGTCTTATCAAGGGTGAAAAGTTTGAAAAAGTTGCCGGAGAGATAGCCAAAACATCCAAAATGCAAAACAACCCTCCTACTTATATGGGATGGGTTACTGCAATGTCTATGCTTCCTGTTATTGAAGATGCTATTTATAGTACTACTCCGGGAACCATCACTATGCCTATCCGTGTAAATGCCGTATATCTGTTATTCAAGATACACAACAAACGTCCTTCTGCCGGAGAAATCAATGCATCTCATATTATGGTTGCCTGTCCTCAGGACGCTGACACCGTTCAGGTGGAAGATGCTAAGAAAAAAGCAGACGGA
>JAVBMQ010000076.1:0-24498 GCA_031552335.1 Bacteroidales bacterium
TGTATAGAAACAGGTTTATTGATCTTGCCTCCATTCACCTGTCTTCTACGTTCCATCCAGACAGAACTATTCATATTATGGACAGTATCGCAGGCAAAATTGAAAACCAGATTGTTCGTCACAAAAACCGCTGGTGGCTCAGTCAAAATTTCGACAGCGAAATCAGCAAAATGAAATCATTTGCCAATCAACGTCCTGATTATATGCTGAAACATATCAGTGACATGTATCTTCGTTCTGTTCCGGTCAAAACAATCAATATCAGTTCAAATAATGTAAAAGCTAATTACTTGTTTAACGATCAGAAATTGATCGATAATCAGATCGAATTGAATAGTTTTCAAGGACGGAATTTCAAAATTGAAGCAGGAAATATTTCCGGTTATACCTTCAAACATTGGGAAGTTTACGGTAATAGCAATAACGTATCTATCGTCTCCAAAAATGAAAATTGGAAATATTTTGATGAAAATAATAAACCGGCTTCATTTTGGACCCTGTCTTCTTACAATGATAATGCGTGGAAAACAGGAAATGCTCCATTAGGTTATGGTGGTTTAGGACATACAACTACTATTGGTTATGGTACCAGCAGTTCAAATAAATATCCGACGGCTTATTTCAGGAAAAAGTTTTCAATAAGTGATTTGGCCAACAAAGATATTTTCCAAATAACGGTTTATGTTGATGATGGCGCTGTTGTTTTTGTTAACGGACAAGAAGTAGGTCGTGCCAATATGGCATCAGGAACTATATCCCACACAGGCTTTGCTACAACTTGCAACAACGGAGTATATACAACATTTGATGTTCCTAAAACAATTCTCAAAGAGGGAACCAATCAATTAGCAGTTGAAGTACATCAGTGCACGGCTAATAGTTCAGATTTGATAATGGATCTGGAAATGTCTTGCAAAGAAAGTCTGGAAAAACCAGCTGAAATATGGGAAAATGCAGTCTACTCCGGTGTATTGAATGACGCTTTTAGATTGAAAGCTATCTATGAAGATAATTCAACTTCAATATCCCTGACAAACCTGAACGAATCGCTTGTCAATCTATATCCAACCCTGGTCGATGATTACTTCTGTATAGAAAATGCCTCAGGAATGCCTGTTAAAATTATCAATATTTCGGGGATGACTTTATTGAAAAGACAATGTGATTCTAATAAAGAAAAGGTTATGCTCAATAATATTCAGAAAGGGGTATATATTGTTATGGTTGGTGATAAATCGTTTAAGGTAATCAAGAGGTAAACAGATAAATAGATTTTGATCAAAAACAAAAGATCTAATAGTCAAAATCAGTTGGAAAACCTACCTGAAAGCAGGATAAATAAATCTCCATCGGCACATTATACTATTAAAATTTACGGAAATAAGTTTTAAAAAGGTTATGAATATCCATGCTCTTAACCCACATATTTAAAAAAGGAAAGGTTGTCATCCCGACAACCAATCTTCATTGTTAACCTTTAATCTAATACCATGAAAAACACAGTGCAAAGATAATACGTTTTTATGTTATAAAACATGTTTTTGAGACAAAATTCCTCAAATTATATTTATTTAACAATTAAAACTTATTCAACATACAACACTAAACCTTTAAGATACTCACTCTCAGGATGATATATATTAACCGGATGATCTGCCGGTTGAGTCAACTGATGTAAAATCCGGACACTCCTTCCCGATTGTGCCGCTGCACTGAAAACTGCCAGGCGGAAATTTTCTTTTGTAACCACCTGCGAACAGGAAAATGTAAAAATAATACCACCCGGTTTGATTTTCTCAAAAGCAATGGCATTGAGTTTACGATATCCTTGCAAGGCATTCCGTAAAACATTTCTATGTTTGGCAAATGCCGGAGGGTCCAAAACCATTAAATCATATTGATCGCCCATTTGCTCCAGGTATTTGAAAGCATCTTCCGCAAAAGCTTCGTGCCGGGTATCTCCAGGGAAATTCAACTCTACATTGGTACATGTAGTGTGGATCGCTTTGGAAGAGCTGTCCACGGAATGAACTTTCAACGCACCGCCTCGCATAGCATAGAAAGAAAATCCGCCGGTATAACAAAACATATTCAATACATTCCTGCCTTTGGCATACCGTTCCAATAACATCCGGTTTTCACGCTGGTCGACAAAAAATCCTGTTTTTTGTCCTTTCTCCCAATCTACATGAAATTTTAATCCGTTTTCCGTGGCAATCGGAGAAACATCATTCCCTCCCAGGAGATATTCATTTTCAGCGCCTAAATTGGCTTTGAATGGTAATGTAGCTTCTGATTTATAATATATATGTTGAATGGTTTCACCCATCACTTCATGAAGTACTTCTGCTAATTCTTTCCGGATCAGGTGCATACCCACCGAATGCGCCTGCAAAACCGCCGTTCCGGCATATACATCAATGATCAATCCCGGAAGTCCGTCTCCCTCTCCATGAATCAACCGGTAAGTATCATTATCCGGACTACCCGCCAGTCCCAATGATTTCCTCAACAGATAAGCCGCAGTAAAGCGTTCTTTCCAAAAGTGACGATCTATGACCACCGGCCGAAAAGAAAGAATACGGACAGCAATACTCCCGATCTGATAATGTCCGATGGCAAGAAACTGTCCTTTAGAACCATATACCTCCACCAAATCACCCTCCTCCGGTGTTTGTTCCATACGTTGTATAGCACCTGAAAAGATCCAGGGGTGAAAACGAAGGATTGATTCTTCTTTTTTGGGGAGCAAATATATTTTTTTCATACTCAGTCCGTTAATTTTAACTCTTTGTATATTTTCAAACAAGCCCATGCATCCAGTGAAGCGTATTTCTTTTGTGCATCTGTCAACGTTTCAGCTTCCCAATTAGATAATTGTTGTCCTTTCGATATTTTTTTCCTGAAAAGCAAGGCATAGACCTTTTGTAAACCTATATCTGAAAAACCATACCGGGGAACGATTTGTTGGAGGTCTACAAATCCTTTGGGTTCAATAGGCATACGCCTGTTCATGGATAAAAAATCGTCACGCAATGACAAGCCTATTTTTTTTATCCGGGGATTCGCTAAGAACTCCGTCAAACAGACAGGAAATCCTGTCATATTCAAGCGAATAAGAATACAAGTATCTTCTGTTGCCAATTGCATCAGTGCAACTCCTCTTACTATTCCCTTCTTAAAGGAAGGTCTTGTTTCCGTATCAAATCCGATGATTGGAAAAGAAGAAAGATAAGACACTGCTTTTTGTACCTCTTTTTCTGTCTGGGCAATAATAATTCTTCCGGCAAATTCTTCTAACGGAAATGTTGATATTTCTTCTTTTGTTATACTTTTCGTTTCTATCACAATCTATTCATATTTTAAATGGTGTATGGCACGTAGCACATTGACCAATTTTTGTCCCCAATATTCTTTAAAATTTCCGAGACAATCGGCCAGGGCATCATTCATTGTTTCTGCAATACCTGCTTGAAATACGGCGATAAAATTTCCTAAATCCTGGTATATATCAGCCAGATTTTCTGAAATTGTTACTGCAACCGGCGTATCACTGAATGCCATATCAGGATGAAAAGTTTCCAGAAACAGATCTTTTTCTCCCAATAAACCGGAAATACCATCGGTGACCCGGACATACATTGCTTCTGTCACTTTGGTTTCCAGATCCGAATCATAATATGATTCCACTTCGGGCATTGATAACACCTTCAAATATAAAAACGGAAGAATTTTTGACATTTTATCAACAAAATCTTCTTCTTCAAATTCACCGGCACGTTCCATCAGCAAACAAAACTCCAAAGCTGCCCTGGTAAACTCAACCGTTTGTTCCGAGTAAAGGACTCCTTCCATATTTATTTTTCAATCAGACTTGCAAAAATACATGAAAATTAGACGTTATACAAGTTTTATATCAAAGCTTCACAAATTTTTTCTTGATTTACTGAAAATATTCATGTATTTTTGCACCTGAAAAGACAGAAAAAAGATATGGCTAAAAGGACGCTGAAAGATCATTCGAAACAAAAAAACAGGTCTGATAATCAGACAAATAACAACTCCTCTAAACTGATAGACTTCTTCAAAAGTGAAGTTACTCAATTTATTATCGGACTTGTGATATTGATGTTGACCGTTTACTGCGGATTAGCAATGATATCCTTTTTCTTTTCGGCACCGGCAGATCAAAGCGCCATGGAGAATCTGCCCCAGAATGTTGAAAAGATTAAGAACTGGACAGGCGCCAGAGGTGCCGTTATCAGTAACCTGTTGATAAATGAATGGTTCGGCATTTCCACTTTTTTCATGCTGTTTTTCTTCGCCTCTGCCGGACTGAAACTGATGCGGGTAAAAAAAATCCGTCTTTTCAGAAGATTTATATTTTGTTCCTTGTCAATGATCTGGCTATCTATTGCTTTATCATTCTTTTTCGGACCTTTTTTCAACAATACAGCAGTTTATATCGGAGGTAAACATGGAGCTATGGCTTCCGATTTCCTGAAAAATAACATCGGAACACCGGGAACTTTTATCCTGTTATTAACCGTTTTCGTGATTATCATGATTTTCGTAAGCGCTCATACTATTCCTTTCTTACGGAAAATATTTAACATCCAGACTCCCCAGATAAGGAAAAAAGAAAAAAACAATTCTTATGATGAAGAAGATGATGATCATGACACCAAAAACAAAGAAGAAATTACATTTGATTACGAAGACGATGAACCGGCCAATATATTGGTTGAAAACAAAAAAGAAGATGATAAACCCTTTGTGAGAATAGAGGACACTGGTTCTTTTGAAGTGGTGATGCCCAAAGATGAAGAATATGAAACTCCTGTCAAACAGGATGAGACTCCTTTTGTTATAGAACACCACGAGGAAGAAGAAGCCGATGATTTGGCACACCTGGGCGTCTATGATCCCCGTTTAGATCTTTCCAACTACAAATTTCCCAGTCTGGATCTTCTGAAAAAATACGATACAGGAGATAAGATTGTGGATATGGAGGAACAAAATACCAATAAGAACCGGATTACCACTACCCTGGAACATTATGGTATCAAAATAAAATCGATCAAAGCAACTGTTGGCCCAACCATTACCTTGTATGAAATCATCCCGGAAGATGGTGTAAGAATCTCTAAAATACGTAATCTGGAAGATGATATTGCCATGAGTTTATCTGCACTGGGAATCCGTATCATTGCGCCTATGCCGGGTAAAGGAACCATTGGGATTGAAGTTCCCAATAAAGATCCGCAAATCGTATCCATGCAATCCATCATTGCATCCAGGAAATTCCAGGAAACTACTTTTGATTTACCAATCGCCATCGGAAAAACCATTACCAATGAGATTTTCATGGTCGACCTCTGTAAAATGCCTCACGTACTCGTTGCCGGGGCTACAGGACAGGGTAAATCGGTTGGATTGAACGCAATTATTACTTCATTGTTGTATAAAAAACATCCGGCGGAATTGAAGTTTGTACTGGTCGATCCTAAAATGGTAGAATTCAATATCTACTCTACTATTGAAAAACATTTTCTGGCCAAGTTACCGGATTCCGATAAAGCAATCATCACCGACTTTACGAAAGTGATACACACCCTGAATTCTTTGACCAGAGAGATGGACGATCGTTATGATTTGCTGATGAAAGCAGGGACACGTAACATCAAAGAGTATAATGACAAGTTTATCAATCGCAGACTGAATCCGCAGAAAGGTCATAAATATATGCCTTATATTGTGGTGGTAATAGACGAGTTCGGTGACTTGATCATGACTGCGGGAAAAGAAATTGAATTACCAATTGCCCGCATTGCTCAAAAAGCCAGGGCAGTAGGAATCCATATGGTCATTGCCACTCAAAGACCGACAACCAATATCATCACCGGAACTATCAAAGCAAACTTCCCGGCTCGTATCGCATTCCGCGTTACTTCCATGATTGATTCCCGAACCATTCTCGATGGTCCGGGCGCTAATCAGCTAATCGGCCGGGGTGACTTGCTATTCTCCCAGGGAAGCGATATCAGTCGTGTGCAATGTGCTTTCGTAGATACTCCCGAAGTGGATATGATTTCCAAATACATAGAAAAACAACAAGGTTATCCCAGCGCCTTCCTGCTACCTGAATATGTAGGAGAAGATAACGGAGATAAACCCGGAGCAGTGGATTTAGCCGACAGGGACGGATTATTTGAAGAAGCCGCCCGACTGGTTATCATCCATCAACAAGGATCTACTTCCCTTATACAAAGGAAGTTCTCTATCGGATACAATCGTGCGGGAAGAATCATGGATCAATTGGAAGCTGCCGGAATAGTAGGTCCTTTTGAAGGCAGTAAAGCCCGTCAGGTATTGGTACCGGATGAATATCATTTTGAACAAATTTTAAGCAATTTATGAAGATGACAAAGTATCTAAGCAGCATCATACTGGCAATCCTTTTGCCATTAACAGTTTTCGGACAAAAAGATGATAAAGCCAAAGAAATATTGGATAAATCGTCTGTAACATTTTCGAATGCCGGAGGCGTTTATGCCTATTTCACATTGAATGTACATGATGTAAAAGCCAAAGTAAAAGAAAGTTTTGATGGAACCATCCAAATGAAAGGAGATAAATTCTACCTTTCTACCCCGGATGCTGATTCCTGGTTTAACGGAAAAACACAATGGGTATACCTCAAAGCAACTGAAGAGGTAAACGTAAGCGAACCGTCCAAAGAAGAACTGCAAATGATCAGTCCTTCCACTCTTTTTAATATCTATAAGAATGGCTTTAACTACAAATATATAGGCGAAAAAAACGATATCAAAGGAAAACCTGTATATGAAGTAGAATTGATCCCAAAAAAGAAATCAGAATTACAGAAAATGACTATCCAAATCTCGAAGAAAGAAAATCTTCCGGTCACCATATCCATTTTCAATAAAAACGAAATAAATAATATTATTTATATCAATAAATACGAAACCGGAAAAAGTTATACTGACAGTATGTTTGTATTTGACAAGAAAAAATACCCGGAAGCTGAAGTAATAGATCTAAGATAATTATAATGAGCATCGAAAAAACAAAATGCCTGATCGTCGGATCAGGACCTGCAGGATACACTGCAGCAATCTACGCATCCCGTTCCAATCTTTTGCCCATGCTATATGAGGGATTACAACCGGGAGGGCAATTAACAACAACTACGGAAATCGAAAATTTCCCCGGCTATCCGGAAGGAGTTACCGGTCCGCAATTAATGGAAGATTTGAGAAAACAGGCTCTCAAGTTTGGCGCTGATATCAGAAGTGGTATAGCAGTTGCCTCAGACTTATCTGCCAAACCCTATAAAATCACAATCGACAACGGAACTGTCATAGAGGCCGACACAATAATCATAGCTACCGGAGCCACTGCAAAATACTTAGGTTTAGCTGACGAAAAAAAATATGCAGGACAAGGCGTGTCTGCCTGCGCTACATGCGACGGTTTTTTTTACAGAAAAAAAATAGTAGCTGTCGTCGGTGGCGGAGATACAGCCTGTGAAGAAGCAAGCTACCTGTCGGGATTAGCCAATAAAGTATATATGATTGTCCGCAAACCCTTTCTGAGAGCATCTGAAATCATGCAGGAAAGAGTATTCCACAATCCTAAAATAGAAATTCTTTTCGAACATGTAACAGTAGGCCTTTTCGGAGAAAACGGCGTAGAAGGCGCCCATCTGATCAAAAAACCGGGTACACCCGATGAAGAAAAATTAGATATTGCCATTGACGGTTTCTTCCTTGCTATCGGACATAAACCCAATTCTGATATTTTCAAACCCTATCTGGAAACAGACGAAACAGGTTATATCAAAGTCATCCCGGGTACTCCCAATACTAAAATTCCAGGAGTTTTTGCTGCCGGAGATGTGGCAGATCCTCATTACAGACAAGCCATTACAGCTGCAGGAACAGGTTGCCAGGCAGCAATTGAAGCGGAAAGATACTTGAAAAATTGATCATTGAAATAGGCTGACGTATTATGAAAAAAGGTTTGTGTTTTTACACAAACCTTTTTTATTTTTTCATTTTAATTGTCAATTACCAATTAATTCAGGATCATTCCCGAAACTTCTTTTGGTAACTTAGATTCCACATGATACAATCTGGCAAACTGTTTCAGGAAATCCAAAGTTTTTTCTTTCGGACGAATCCGGAGATAACCTTCCTTTTTCCTGTTTAGATCGCAATCACTCGAACCTGAATAATCAGAAGTAGTTGTTTTTTTCATAGGCCGAATATTGTTTGTTTTTCAATTTTATAAACGTACAATATTACAGCATATTGTGTGGAAAAGATTTATTTTTCCAAAAACAAGAAAGATTAATCCAATGTCAGTATCATTTGTTTTTCTTCAGCCATTCTGCGCATGTTCAATATGGCATATCTCATGCGACCCAATGCTGTATTGATACTCACACCCGTCATATCTGCTATTTCCTTAAAACTCAAATCTTTGTAATAGCGAAGCATCAGCACTTCACGCTGTGAATCAGGAAGATAATTGATTAATTTTTTCACATCCATCAGGATTTGACTTTTTACCAATTCGTCTTCAATGGTCTTATCAGAAAACCTGGGATCATTAAACAGATCAGCTTCACATTCATCGTTCGATATAGTTTGTTCGTTTTTTTCCTGACGGAAATGATCTATAATCAGGTTATGAGCAATACGATTAATCCATGCCCTGAACTTACCTATTTCCGTATACCGCCCCTGTTTAAGCGTAACAATCGCTTTCACAAAAGTCTCCTGAAAGATATCTTCTGCCAGTTCCCGGTTGCGAACGATAAAATAAATATAAGAGAGTACATTACTCTTATGCCGGTTCAACAAAATATCAAACGCTGAATTATTGCCTTCTGCGTATAGAACAACCAATTGTTCGTCGGTCATCGTTTTCATTGTCTCCATCTACTCTTTATAAAATTTAATTTTAGAGTAATGTTTTTCGATAGGCAAACTATTTTTTAAGATTAGATAATGTTTATTGGTAATTTGTAAATGCAAAGATAACATATCAAATTTCATTTATGCAACTTTTTTAACTATTTTTTTCTTCTTTCGAACAAATATCCTGATTTTCTTCCTCTATCCGGGTATAAAAATTCATTCTACATGTTATAAATCTGAAAATTATTATGTAAGTTTGCACCCTGAATAAAAATCGCAATTTAACTAATAAACAAAATAAACAAATTTCAAATGCAAAACAAAGGATTTATTAAAGTCTTTGCCGTGGCGTTGGTGCTGGTTTGTGCGTTTTATCTGTCTTTTTCTTTGGTAACAAGACATTACGCCAACCTGGCAAAAGAATACGCCGGTGGCGATTTGACTAAAGAAAGTTTTTATCTGGATTCTGTGGCTACAGATACAGTATGGATGGGGTACACATTAAAACAGTGCCGTGAGAGGGAAATCAATTTGGGTCTCGACCTGAAAGGCGGGATGAATGTTATCCTCGAAATGAATGTTGCTGATGTGTTAAGAGCATTGTCGGAAAACAATACCGACGCTAATTTTAATCAGGCATTGGAAAATGCAACTGCCCGTCAAACTGCTGGTGACAACAAGGATTATATTTCCCTTTTTGTGGAAGAATATAAAAAATTAGATAAGGGCGCCCAGTTATCGGTTATTTTCACTCCCAGGGAATTGAACAAAACCAATGCCCAGGTAGAAACATATCTTCGTGAAGAACTTAAAAGTGCAGTAGATAACTCATTCAATGTACTTCGCAACCGTATTGACCAATTTGGTGTAGTTGCTCCTAACTTACAAAAATTAGAAACAAGCGGACGTATCCTTGTTGAGCTTCCGGGTGTAAAAGAACCTGCCCGTGTAAGAAAATTATTGCAAGGTAGCGCCAATCTTGAATTCTGGGAAACTTATAATTTGGATGAGATATATCAGGATTTAGAAGCTGCTAACTCTATTATTAAAAATCATCTGGCTTCGCATGAAAAAGATTCAACCTCCATCGTTGCTGCTACAGAAGAAGATACCGCTACCGTAAAAGAAACTGAAAATCCGGTTGCCATAGCAGATACTGCTACAACTGAAGGAGACGATTTACTTGCTCAAATTAGCAAAAGTGATTCGTTAAAAACACAACAACAAACAGAAGCAGAATGGAGAAAAAATTATCCGTTATTCTCTATCTTATCCATTAATCAGTACCAAGGAAACATCGTTCCGAGTCCTATCGTCGGAGTTGTTCATGTCAGAGATACTGCAACCGTATCCAAATATTTGGCACTAAAACAAGTACGGGACAGACTACCTTCTAAAGTAGTATTCAAATGGGCTGTAAAACCTGTTGATGCAAAAGAACAATATTATCAATTGATTGCTCTGAAAGCTAAAGATAAGAAAAAAGGAGGAGCAGCTATGACCGGAGATGTTGTTAGCAATGCTAAAGCAGACTTCCAACAGAATTCTCCTTACTATGAAGTGTCTATGTCTATGACCAGCTCCGGATCAGGAGAATGGGCACGGTTAACCAAAGAAAATATTGGAAAAAGTATCGCAATTGTTCTTGATAATTGCGTATACTCACACCCTACTGTAAACAATGAAATTACCGGAGGAAACTCCAGCATCACAGGTCACTTTACTCCGGAAGAAGGAAAAGACCTTGCTAATGTATTGAAATCAGGAAAGATGCGTGCAAGTGTGAAAATCGTTCAGGAAGATGTTATCGGGCCGTCACTCGGACAAGAAGCCATCAACGACGGTATGATCTCATTTATACTGGCCGCTCTCCTGCTGATGATTTATATGTGCGCTGTATATGGTATCATTCCTGGTATGATTGCCAATGCGGCTTTGGTACTGAACTTATTCTTTACTTTAGGAACACTTGCTGCATTCGGAGCGGCGCTTACGCTTTCCGGAATTGCGGGTTTGGTGCTTTCTATTGCCATAGCGGTAGATGCTAACGTATTGATTTACGAACGTATCCGGGAAGAACTCCGTGCCGGAAAAAATATCAAGAAAGCAGTGGAAGATGGTTACAAAAATGCTTTCTCTGCGATCTTCGATGCAAATATCACTTCCGTTATTACCGGTGTCATCTTGTTCTGGTTCGGATCCGGACCGATCAAAGGATTTGCAACTACTTTAATTATTGGTATCATAGCCTCATTTATTACAGCAGTATTCCTTACCAGGATCACTTTTGAATCTTTCTTAGACAAAGGTAAACTGCAAAAATTGACCTTTACCACAGGATTCATGAAAAACTTTCTGGTGCATCCGAAAATTAATTTCCTCGGTATGAGAAAGACCGGTTATTTGATTATCATAGGATTCTCGATTATAGGAGTTGTCGGATATGCTGTTCTCGGATTGAATTCAGGTATTGATTTTACCGGTGGTCGCAATTATGTAGTCAAATTTGACGAATCGGTAAAAACAGACGAAGTAGAAAATGCATTGAACCCATTCTTTAATGATCAGGTGACTGTAATTACCATCGGATCCAGCAATCAGGTACGTATCTCTACCAACTACAGAATCCAGGAAGAAACTCCTGATGTTGATCAGGACATTGAAAAGAAAATGTACGAAGGTTTGAATAAATATTTGAATGGAGCTTCTTATGAAGACTTCGTTGCAAACAACATCCAAAGTTCACAAAAAGTAGGTCCGAGTATAGCTGAAGACATTCAAACCGGCGCCATCTGGGCAATCGTATTGTCTATGATTTGTATGGCTATTTATATCTTGTTGCGTTTCCGTGACCTGGCATTCTCTTTGGGAACATTAGCTTCTGTTGTTCACGACGGTTTATTCATCATTTTTGTATATGCTTTGTTGTGGAAAGTGATGCCTTTCTCCATGGAGATCGACCAATCATTTATTGCTGCTATTCTGACTGTTATCGGTTACTCCATGAACGATACTGTCGTTGTATTCGACCGTATCCGTGAAATTATAGGTATTTATCCGAAACGTAACCGTTTCAGGGTAATCAACGAAGCATTGAATACTACTTTGTCAAGAACATTCAATACATCATTCAGTACATTATTAGTTCTTCTTTGTATCTTCGTCCTTGGAGGAAGCACCATCCGTAGCTTTACTTTTGCGCTGTTGATCGGAACAATCATCGGTGCTGTTTCTACCTTGTTCATTGCCGCTCCGGTAGCATATGATTACATCAAATGGGAAAGGAAGAAAAAAGGTATTATTGAAGATGAGAAGGCTGAAGAAGAAGCATAATTAATTGACAATTAAATTCTATTATAAAAAAGGTTTATGTTTGACATAAACCTTTTTTTATTGGTTAAATTTAGTTATTCTACACTCTCAAACCCCGAGCTGCACCTATCGGCTTGCAAGGGGTTATCCATACATGTCTCCTTTCGGAGAGATATGTGCAATTACTTAATGCATCAGCACTAATTCTCAATTTCCTCTCAATTATTTCTTTTTCAACAAATTATCTTGTATTACTCTTGGATATGATAATAAAATCATATATCTTTACGGTGTAAAAATACACAAAACATGTTAAGAAAACCTTCATATCAACCACAGTTCGATTTATCTTATCCTCTACTCAGAGGCTTCTTTGACATGAGCCATGGATTGGTTCTGATCAAAGCCCACAAGAAATTGCACACCATAGCTAAGCGTATGTTGAGCGTTGATTATGTGGCATTAATACCTGTTTTAGCAGGAGCTATTCAGGAACAGAATAAAATCATTGAAAAACAAAATGAAACCATTCAGCAAATGAACGAAGCTTTTCAAATGTTGACCAGCCGGTTGGAAGCGCTCGAAAAAGGCACAAATAATGTACAGGAAAAGAACTTTTCATTTTCGCTGTACCCTAATCCTGCAACTTCCGGATTTGTTACGATAGATTATTCAATGAATGTAAATGCGCCGATAGGTATGGAGTTATACAGCAGTACGTTCGGACAAAAGATGAAAGTATTGTTACCTGTACAAAATCAAAATGCAGGCAGTTACAGTATCCAGGCTTCTGTTTCCGGCCTGACACCCGGTACATATATTGTAAGGGTGAGTTCCGGAAACCAAGTTGAATCTAAACAGTTAATAATCAGCAGATAATTATTTTCTCGACTCAGATATTTATCACATCAAATAGAAAAAAAATTTCAATATGAATAATACATTTAGATTTTTCATAAAACATATAGTTTTGTCCGTTCTTTTCGGTTTGAGCATGAGTAGTGTAACCGCCCGGAATGCAGATGTATATATTGGCGGAGCAATTAACAACAAAGCAACCATATGGAAAAACGGAACGCCTACTTACCTTAGTACAAAAGAAAGTCTCATTAGCTCATTAGTTGTGGATAACGGCAATGTGTATGCCGCAGGCGTAGAATATGAATTGGGAGGATATGTTGCCAAATTGTGGAAGAACAACGAGATTCAGTATTCTTTCAGCAATGTATCTGCAGACGATGTATTTGCATATTCTGTTGCCGTGTCGGGTAGCGATGTATATGTGGCCGGTGTGGAATTATCCGGTTTTAGTGTTAAAGGCAAATTATGGAGAAACGGTATTACAGAAACAGGTTATTCAGAAGCCGCGACACTCTATTCTATTTTTATAAGCGGGAACGATGTGTATCTAGCAGGAGGAACAACTAACGCTACCGCAGCCGTGTGGAAAAACGGATCATTACTATACAACCTTGCCACGGACGGTGGATATAATTGTGCCACAGCAGTTGTTGTCGTTGACGGTGATGTTTACACCACAGGCTACGAACAGAAAAACGGAAAGTATGTACCGAAAGTGTGGAAAAACAACACGGTACTTTATACGCTTGGAGCTGGATTCTTCGAAAGCTAAATAATAGGTCTTTATATCTCGGGTAGTGATATTTATGTGTCGGGGTTTGAGGAAAACAAGGAAGGAACTACAGTTGCCAAATTGTGGAAAAACGGTATAGGAACGAATCTTACTAATGGCACAATCAATAGTTATGCTTCATCGGTATTTGTTTCGGGCAACGATGTGTATGTGACAGGAATCGAAAATTCCAACAAGGCATTGTTTTGGAAAAATAATGTACCAACTACGCTTGCCGGCAACGGTAGTTAAGGGGGTAAAAACAAAAGATACAAAACAATACTTCTTTAGAACAATCATAACTGCGCATCAATAAAAGGAATACCACCAACCACAACCACCAACCAATTTAAAACAAATTGTGCAATAAGTTTAATTTGCTTTAATCCCGGTTTAATTTAAAGAACCAAAACAACCCCTTCCTATCACCAAACTTTAATCTATGCTTTAATCCCTTTAATTTAAGCCGTTTTCAGGCAAAATTCAGACAAATCTTTATAACAATCTATTCCGTGTTAAATACGCTGATTTTGGCTATTTACAGGAGATTAAGCGCCTTTTTTATTATCATACTACCATCCCACCATTTTTTAGTCAATATTTACTCAAAAGCACTGGAAATTCACACTCGATTTTTCGATTTAAATCAAAAAATACACCAATTAACCCGGAAGTAACCCCAAGAATAGCCCGTAATATTATTGATTTAAGATAGTTTATTTCTTGAAATTTGGTTAAAATAGTTGTTTTTCATCGAATTACACCCTCTATAATACCAACAAATATATGTATTGAATCCCGTTTAATTTTATTTATATTATTCATTATTAGTTGTTTATGCGATTTTTGGTGAAGAAAATTGCATCTGGGAAATAAAAAAGCCCCTATTCGGGGCCTTTTTAATTAAATTTACTACAGATTTCTCACTCAATATGACGGTTTGCACAACCTTTACAACGAATCAGGTAAGAAATAACTTTTCCATTTTTTTCATCGATGACAATGGCTCCATCAGGACGGATGTTCTGCAGATCGCTACATTCACAAACCAGTTGAGTGCGATAAGCAATATAATGCTTCTGACGGTTAGACTGGATTCGTTCTGTTAACTCGCTTTTTTGCCGGACATAATGCCTCGGAACTTCAGAAATCATTTTGATTTCACTCTTAATGTGTGTCATGTTTATTAAGAATTTAAAAGAAGAACGCCCCGGTAGGTGTGACTTACACTCACACGTAGGGCGTTGAACAGTCGATTGTTTCCTTTCGACCACCATGGGGGCATTCTCTTATTTTATTTGTCGATTATTCGCCCTATAATTCACATGTAAATATAAGTCGTGGCAAATATAATAATTTTCAATTCAATAACATACAATTGCACATTTTGCAACTTTCTTTCATTTTAGGGTTAGTTTCAAAAAGATTATGTTTTAAACAGATAATTTTTTTATTAATAATTAGAAACATTATTTTAACATTTTGTGTTATATAGAGGTTGTAGCATAATTGTGTGTCATTAAGTTTCTTGAAAGCTCTCTTTTTTGGCCAAAGTATTTTCTCCAGCCAACAACGATGAGATTAAATTTTCCATACTCCTACTATTCCTCTCATTCGCTATTGCATTCAATCTCTCATTCTCTAATTTTAATTTCTCATTCTCTGCATTGAGTCTTACAGATTCGGCATTAGATTCTGTTTTTACTTTTTCAATCTCTGTTTTAAGTTTCTCAATTTGCATTGTTGACTCTATGATCCGTGCCATACTATCAATCGCTTTAGTTAAATCATCTATACCTCTCTCTGGTGGTAGAGATAGTTCTTTTAATGGAATATCCTTTAACATATCTCCTTTTCCTGTTAGAAGCCACTCAATATTAATATTAGGGTATTTCTCTAATATTATTTCTATTTTATCAATTCCTATACTTTTTGAAATACTATTGACGTACCCATTTGCAACAGAAATGGAACGTTCAAAATCCAATATTGTAATACCTATGTGCTTGGCAAACACCTTAATTCTATCTTTTACTCCCATAATCGTAAAAATTTAACGAAGACAACAAAAAAATAGACCTTTTCTCTAATTTTATTTTGATATTAGAGAAATACTCTATATATTTGCACAATGTTTAATATTAACAGGCCGTAAATATACGAAAAATATGAAAAAGTTAATAGAATTGGATTCAGAAAAAAGAAAGTACATCTGTAAAACTTATGGGGTTACAGCAGCTAATTTGAGCCAGGCGCTCAGGTTCAAGCGTAACAGTAAACAGGCAATCGCCATGCGGGCCATGGCCCTGGAACATGGAGGAAAACTTTTGGAGGAAACTTCAACTAAAAACATAAAGTAATGAGAGCAAGATTAATCCTTATCAACTGGGGCCTTAGCTTTATGGGGCTTTGCATCGACACGGAACGGTCGCCACTATAGGCGGTCTTTGTAATGGTTGCCTGGTTCATCGGCTCAACTCTTCTCTTGAATTATGCCGACAAACACGGGTGGTTAAATAATATTCGTAAACGATTAAAAATAGATGAATTATGAAAAAATGTCTTTGTAAAATTCAGTTAGCATGTTATGTCTCTTTTCCGGAGGAATGCTGTCATAATATTCCTTCCAATTCTGAATGTATAAATCTTGATACATCTTGTCAAAACGAGGTTCAGGAATATCAAAAACCTTTTGATAAAGTTGTCCAAGAAAAAATTTTTGCGCTGAAATATGGGTGCGATAGTCAATTTCAATAAGATCAAAACATTGAAGTTGGTGTTCAATTTCTTTTTCATTCATAATAATTAATCTTTTTGTTTAGCGCCACAAAGTTAATTATTTCTCCCGGTTCCGGTTTACTCCGGTTCCGGGAACCAAACAAAAAATAAATTGGTAACTACTCTGACAGTTATAAAGTTATGGTTCAGGAAGCATATCAAATAATAGACAATACTCCGGTTCTGACCGTTAACCAATGGTGTGAAGCCGGATTGACTTATAAACAATTTAATCACGACTGTTGTAAAGGTCTGGTATCCATTTTCCGGAGAGGTTATAAAGGAGAAACCCTCATTGATGCAACCAGCATCCAGCGTCCCGACCGCCGTGTAAAAATCGAAAGCCTGCTGGGAAAAATTGCAGAGGCCCCAAAGAAAAGCATCTATACAATTGAAATTGACACTGAGGCCCTTTCCTTTTACGAAAAACAACTAAAAGCTGATGGCGAACATATAACGGATGATAAGATCACTGAATACACATATCGGGCCAGTGTTTTTAATGCACTTCGGGATGGAATGAGAAAACAGATCGAAGCCCGGAGTAAAGTCGGGAAAAAACTCAAAATGACAGACTTCTGGACAGAACGCCTTGCCTGGCATACCGAATGCGCTATCGAATATAACATACCGGTATTCAGTAATGAAAGAAGCCTCAGGCGTGCTTTTGAAAGATACATGGGGGACGGATACAAAGAAATCATACACAAAAACTTCTGTAACGACTCGGCCCGCGTGGTTTCCTATTCTGCTGAAAAACTAATGATTGCCCTCTGGAGAATGAATGACAAGCCGTTCATTAATGAAGTTCACCGGTTGTACCTTGAGTTTATCAGTGGCACCAAAGAACTGTTTGATGCCGAAACGGGAGAGGTATTCCGTCCGGAAGATTTCCGTCATAAAGGACGTGCCATGGAGGTGACCGTTGCAACTGTATGGAACTACCTGAAGGATGTGGTAAATGAAACAACAGTATATGCCGACCGGAACGGAAACTTTGATTACTTAGTCAAAAAACGGCCCCATCACCACCGGAAACTCGGACAATACTCCCTTAGTAAGATCACCATGGACGATGCCGCCCTTAGCCGGAAGAGTGTACGCGGATGGGTTTACAAATACCTGGCCGTTGATGTGGTTAGTGGTTACTGGTTCCGTCCGGCTTATGTGGTTGGAAAACCGACTATCAGTACTGTCATTGAATCTTTCCGGAACATGTTCTGCGAACTATCCCTGATGAACCTGCCGATTCCCGGAGAGCTTGAGGTTGAATATCACCTGATGAAGGATATTCCATGGTTAAAAGATCTATTCCCGTTTGTTCGGTTCTGCGAAAGCCCGGTGGAAAAACGTGCAGAACATAAGATTAAGGCGCTGAAATACGGTACCGCCAAACGTGAAGGACATACACGGGGGCGTTGGTACGCAAACCATGAGGCCTATCGAAGTGTCCGCAATAAAATGGATGGTGACTTTGTTGAACCGACTTACCAGCCACAAACGATTATAGCCGATGACCTGGCTGATATCGAAAAACACAACAACGAACTGCACCCACTACAGAAAACCTATCCGGGAATGACCCGGAAGCAGGTCTTCTTTGCCAATATCAAGAAAGATCTGCAGCCGATCGAACACTGGCGCCTTTACCGGTTTATCGGAAACGAGACCCCGACTTCCATCCGAAACAACGATTATTGCGCTGTATCCAATGAAGAGTTTGAACTGATGAGTTTCGACAGCCTTGACCGCCTGAAACCCAACAATATGGATGTAACTGCCTACTGGCTGCCATCGGAAGACGGAAGCGTCGACAAGGTGTATATCTACCAGGGAGACACCTATATCGGTGAGGCACTGAACCGGTCACAATTCGACTATAACGAAAATGCGATCGAGCGCACAGATGAGGACAGGGATAATAGGCTACACCAACAAACACGACTGGCAAAATATGATAAAAAATTCCGGGACAATAAATCGGATATACCGAAACTCGGAAAAATGGATAGCAAAACCACCACCGGGATAATCGCCACACCGGTCGAGATCGTTGAAACCGAACAGCCTAAAGGACTGGATGATGAATTCGGCGGAGATTTCATTGATTATGCCGCCCTGGCAAAACAACAATTGTAATTTCTTCTTAAAACACCAATATTATGATTACAAATGAATTAAAAACAAGAATCATCGAAAAGCTGGCACAAAGCCGGGAAATGTTCTCCGGATCCGATGCCAAATTTTCCGTTAGTCTGGGAATCAACAATGCCCAGTACAGCCGGATCAAAAATGGAGACACGGAAAAAGTGTTGAGTGAAGCGCAATGGATCAGTATCGCCCGCCGGTTAGGAGTGAGTCTTACTAATGCTCCTGAATGGAAGACAGCCAATACGCCTGTATTCCAATTTATCACAATACAATTGGAGATGTGCCAAACACGAAGCTTCTCTGCCATACTCTGTGATCTCTCCGATATCGGGAAAACATTTACTGCAGTACACTACGCTAAAACGCACAAGAATGTCGTATATGTCGACTGCAGCCAGGTAAAATCGAAACAAAAGCTGATCCGCTATATAGCCAAAGAATTCGGGGTGGGGAGTACCGGCAAGTATGCCGACGTTTACGAAGATTTGGTGTTTTATCTTAAAACGATCTCCACCCCTCTTATTATCCTGGATGAAGCCGGAGACCTGCAGTATGAAGCATTCCTGGAAATCAAAGCACTCTGGAATGCCACTGAATTGACATGCGGTTTCTATATGATGGGCGCGGATGGATTAAAAGAAAAGATGCACCGGTCGATCAATTCCAAAAAAGTCGGATATACGGAGATTTTCAGCCGTTTTGGGAAGAGATATGGAAAAGTGGTTCCTGTATCCAGGGAAGAGAGCGAAAAGATGCTACAGGCATCCGCAGCAATGATTATCAAGGCAAATTCAGGAGAGGGTACGGATGTGAACCGGTTACTGAAGAGTACGCTGGGAGAGGACAACATACCGAGTTTAAGAAGAATTTATAAAGAACTTACTAAGGCAAGTTAATGAAGCGGGCTTATTCGGTAAATAATGTCATTGATGCAAAATTTAAAACGCTTGAACTTGAAGGAGAATGGAAAGAAGCGATAGGAAGCCCGGAAATGTCAGGAAGCTGGTTTGTTTATGGGCCTCCGAAAAATGGGAAAACGAGTTTTGCCATGCTTCTTGTCAAATACCTGGCCCGGTTCAGGCGTGTTGCATACAATTCCATCGAGGAAGGATTGAGCCTGTCTATTAAAATGGCCATGAAGCGGGTAAATATGATTGAGGTTGGAGGAAAACTCGTACTGGTCAAAAAAGAGATGGCAGAACTTGTCGAATACCTGAGTAAGCATAAAAGTCCCGATATCATTGTCATCGACAGTGTTCAATTTATGGAATTAACATTTGAAGAATATAAAAAATTAAAATCCATGTTTCCGAACAAACTATTCATTTACATCAGCCATGTGGAAGGTCGCCAGCCGGAAGGATTAACCGCCCGGAAAATCTGGAGGGATGCCAGCGTGGTTTTCCGTATCGAAGGCTTCAAGGCTTTTCCGGTTAGCCGCTATGGCGGGGGTCAACCGGTTGTGATCAGTGAGGACAGGGCTTCGGAATATTGGGGAATGTAACTTAAAAACAAGTAGATATGGCACAAACATTAATGGAAACGGAACAAAAAAAGCTTATCAAAAAGTTCCATACCTTACTTGGTAAGGCAAAGATAGGCCCTGAAGGGAAAGAAGCGATCCTATCGGCATATAAAGTGGAAAGCAGCAAAGATCTATCCATACAACAACTGATTGAAGTATGCAATGCGATTGATATCACAACCAATCCAAAGCTGGTAGAACTCGACAAATGCCGCAAGCGCCTGATGGCTTCCATCGGCGGCTGGCTTAAACTTATGAATATACCTGGTGGCAACAATAAAATAAAAGCTATTGCCTGCCGTGCTTCCGGGAAGAGCGAATTTAACGAGATTTCACTGGAGCAACTCCGGAGCCTTTATGCTGCTTTCAACAAGAAGCAAAAAGACCTCCAGAAAGTGGAATCATTGACGACGGAATTCATAGATATTTTATCAATTAATAATTAATCAGTTATGAGTGAAATCGATTTAACAAAAGTTTCTTCCGAGCAATTGGAAAAACTATTGAAAGAAAAAAAAGAGCAGGAACGCCAGGAAGCGATTACCCGGCGTGAAGCTTATGAGGGCATCCGGGCCGATGTGATGCTCCAGATTGAACAGAAAGTCCGGGCGGTTTCTGAAGACGTAAAAAACCTGTTTGACTTTGTGGTTGACGAAACCAGTGCTTTTTATGATGTGATGAAGGAATATGGACAGCTCCGCCGGGGAGATGCCCAGATGAGTTTTCTCATTCCTTCGGAAAATTTCCGGATCGAAGTAAAGACCAATAAAGTAAAAAAATTCGATGAGCGGGCCGATATTGCGGCAGCCCGGTTAATTGAATTCCTTCAGGCTTATATTGCATCTTCTGAAAAAGGTTCGGATGATCCTATGTATCAATTAGGTATGACTTTGCTTGAACGGAACAGATATGGGGACTTAGACTATAAGTCTATTTCTAAACTTTATGACCTGGAGCAAAAATTCAACAGTGAGGAATACAGTGACATTATGCAACTGTTCCGGGAATCAAATATCGTTGAAGGGACTGCAACGAATTTCTACTTCTGGGAAAGGACTTCCCTTGGTGTATGGCGTAAAATTGAACCATCTTTTAATCGCATGTAATATGAATTGGTTTGAATGTAAAGTCTCGTATGAGAAAATAATGGAAAAAGGAGTTCAGAAAAAAGTTACTGAACCTTATCTGGTAGATGCGCTCTCCCATGCTGAAGCTGAAGCCCGTATCATCAAGGAAATTGAACCGTATATTTCCGGGGAGTTTACTGTATCGTCTGTACGCAGGGCCAATTACTCGGATATTTTCCCCAGTGGAGATTCCGACTGGTGGTGGCGGGCAAAGGTATCTTTTATTAGCATGGATGAAAAGTCCGGCACCGAAAAGCGTACTAATGTCTCCATGTTATGCCAGGGAGATGATATTGAAGAAGCTATCAAAACTATCCATGGTGGGATGAAAGGAACAATGGCTGATTACGAGATCATCGAAGTTAAACGGAGTCCAATCATGGAAATTTTTGTTTATGCCGGGAATTAATCAACTCAAAAGAAAATCCTTTGGTGATGAGAAGCAAAAGGCACTTGCAGCCTTATTTATGCTTCTTGTCACTCTTGACAATTATGTGCTGGTAAAGCAAGAGGCTATCAAAGAAAGAGCAGTTAAGTTATTGGCATATAAGGGAATTTTCAAAAAAGAATTTGAAGTACAATCCGAATTTGATTTGACACAAAAACTGGGCGACTGGTTGTGTTCCCTTCCCAAGGGAGTTTGGGAAAACAAAGAATAAGTTATGGGAATAAAAACATACAACAAAAAGGGATTTTTGGCTCCCGAATCGATTCGGAGTTGTGCTGATTATCATGCTAAGATACTTCCGGATTTAAGGGCAATATTCAGAATACATGACTGTAATACAGGTATAAGGATTTGGAATGACCTTAACAATCCGGAAGAAATTCAAGAAATGATCAATAAGTTGAGGATTCTCGGAACCTCGGCTTTGTCGTTTGCAAACTTTATTGAGGACAATTACTTAAATACTACTGAAAATGATAATAGCAATTGATTTTGATGGAACTCTGCATGTCGGCAAATGGCCGGAGATAGGAATGCCTGCTCCTTATGCCATTGAAACCATGCAGAAACTCAAGGCCGATGGGCATTACCTGATCATCTGGACATGCAGGGAAGGCGAGCGACAAACAGAGATGGTGAACTGGATGCTGGATAGGGGTATTCCTTTTGATCGGGTCAATGATCACAAACCGAGCAGTGTCGCTCAATACGGTTATGCTTCTAGGAAAGTATATGCTCATCTTTATATAGATGACAAACAGGTCGGAGGGCTTCCCCGTTGGGATGACATTTATGAGGAGGTTTGCCTGATAGAGGCGAATTATAATGCAAATAAGGAACATAAAGATGGAATGCAAGACAATTGATTATGGCTGTGCTTATCACGCCTGCATGAGCGACGAGTGCCAAAAGGATCATGTATTATCGACCGGAGCCAATTGGGGTTTCGGAAGGTGTGAGGAAATAAAGTCTAAAGTTAAGATACCGGCAGAATGTGAAAATGAAGACGAACTTCTGGAGTGCGAGGAATGTGGCAGTTTATTTAGTATATATAGAAATCCAAACGGAATGTCTTATTGTATTTGTCCTTCCTGCTACAATGAATATTTAGAAGAATTATACGATAAATTGTTTAATGATTAATTTTATGAAAATGAAAAAGAAACCAATTGAATTAACAGAGAGTGAAGCAATTGAACTTCACAAAGAATCAGGCCCTAAAATGCGGGCTATCCTTGAAAGCAATTTTGGTAAGAAGGTTTTTTATGGAGACATCCAAGAACGGATCAATGATTATCAGGACTGTTTGAAAGAAACTGGCCTTCCTGATTCCAAAACTGTTTCTGAAATACCTGAAAGATTCCATCCATTTATTTTGGCTTTATATAAAAATATCGTAATTATAGAGGCTTATAATGAAGGAACTAAATTCGATATATTTAATGAAAGCGTTCGACGTCACTATCCTTACTTTGTCACTAATGGTTCTCCTTCGCGTTTCGCTTTCTTCAACTCGTATTGCGACAACTCGTACGCGAATGCGGGTTCCGGCTCCCGCCTTGTTTTAAAATCAGAGGAATTGTCCAATGATTATGGCACAAAATTTAAAAATGAAATCATTGAAATGCTAACTAAATAATATTTACAAAAATGGGAAAGAATCTAAAAGAACAATTAAAAGAAAGACTTGGTTCAGTTGAACAAGCATATAATGAAGTCGGAGAAAGCAGGATTGACTTCTCTGTATTTCCGGAACACAAAAAAGAGTATAAAGAAGCACAATATGATGCTGAAATTATTATTGAGGCTGCTCGGAAAATTGAAAAAGAAAATGGCTCAGGCGAAATTGATTGGGATGATTATAGTCAATATAAATGGCTTCCTTGGTTTGAAATGTCTCCTTCGCGTTTCGCTTTCAGCGACTCGTGTTGCGGCGACTCGGGCGCGTTTGCGGGTTCCGGCTCCCGCCTTCGCGTTTTGAACAGGGAAACATCAGATCATCTTGCTGAAACATTCCAGGAAATCTGGAAAACGGTTCAAATAGGATGATAAAATGAGGTTGTTTGCCTTTGAGCTGGTTCTCCTTCGCGTTTCGCTTTCAACAACTCGAATTACGACAACACGAACGCGAATGCAGGTTCCAGCTCCCACCTTAGTAAGACATTCAAAGGCAAAGACCTTGCCTCTTGGCAAAAAATAACGAATTCAATGAGTGTTGGTAGGGAAACCGAAGACTCTCAAAGAAAACAAAGGCTTATGAAACGAATAGGTAATTTATACGATAGAATTTTTGAAATAGATAACTTGTACTTGGCTCATAGTAAAGCGCGGCTCGGTAAGGGAAGGTCATATGGGGTTCAATATTTTGAAAAGAACTTAGAAGAAAATATCCGGATGATTCATACGGAACTGGCATCGGAAACATACAAAACTTCAGAATATAGCAATTTTACAATATATGAACCGAAAGAGCGTTTAATTTTTCGCTTACCGTATTATGACCGGGTTGTACAACACGCAATCATGAATATATTAGAACCTGTTTGGACGTCTGTTTTTATAGAGCAAACTTATAG
>JAVBMQ010000041.1:0-11158 GCA_031552335.1 Bacteroidales bacterium
AACCATTTTCAGAAACCGAAAGAATACTGGCAATATAGGTATTAGCAGGTACAATAATTTCATCTCCTTCCGACATCACCCCCAATTCCTTGTACGCTCTGAAAATCAAAGACAAAGCATCTAATCCATTGGCAACCCCAATACAATGCCTGGAATCGCAATAAGACGCATAATTTCGTTCGAATGAAACAACGGATTCTCCCTGGATATACCAACCCTTGTCGAAAACCCGGTCCATAGCAGACTTGATTTCCTCCTCATATTGCTGGTTGATCTTCAATAAATCCAAAAACTTAATCATCCTGTCTCCTGTTTAATTCTTAATTTTCTTAACCGGTTCCCCATTCTCAGAAAGCTCATATTCATTCCCATCCTTATCGAGAAGATCAAGGCCGACTACAACTTTATCTTTTGTGATATAAGCCCTATGTTTCGCAGGATTGCCATACCACATCGTATACGGATCCATTGACCTTGTCAATACACTGCCTGCACCTAACATCGCATGTTCCCCAATTGTACATCCGGCAATCACTGAGGAATTGGTTCCAACAGTCGCCCCTTTTTTAATTCTCGTCTCTGCATGAGACGAAAGATATTGACCGGAGCGAGGATAAACATCATTGGTAAAGCATACCTGAGCTCCAATAAATACATCATCTTCTACTATTACTCCGTCACACAAACCCACTCCGGGTTTTATCGTTACATTATCTCCTATCTCTACTTTCCCTTCCATTAAAACATGGGCGCAGATATTACAATCTTTTCCAATTTTACATCCTTTTAATAAGACACAGAACTGCCAGATACGAGTATTTTCACCTATATTTTCCGTTTGTACATCCGCCAGAGGATGGATAAAAAGCTTTTTAGGCCCCATACTCACATTATTGACTACATTAACCCTCTTGTTTAGAGCCGCTTCTATTATATCTGTCATAAATTCCATACTCATTGCTGTACATAGTTTAAATATTGATCAAAATCCCGGATATAATCTGCTTCATCATAGGTATGGGAAGCCAGTACCAGACAAACCGAACCGGAGGAAAAACCTTTTTCAGCCGCCCACACCCCTGGAGGAATATGCAAACCGAAATACGGACGATTCAAACTCACTGTACGCTTATTACTTCCATCATTCAATTCTATTTCAAAAGCACCACTGACAGCAACCAAAAACTGGTGGCAATGCTTATGTGCATGCGCTCCACGATCTTCCCCTCCGGGAATATCATACAAGTAAAAAACACGGGAGATATCGAAAGGAATATTCTCTCCTCCCTGCACAGGAGTTATATTACCTGAACGGTTACGTATCTGCTTCAACTCTATCACACTGCAATCGTACACACTCTTTTTCATCCCATCATTGTTTGATATGTTGTAAAATCCCGGATATAATCACATTCTTCAAAGCTTGTAGAAGCCAGAACCATACTCACGGCATTCGTGGAGAAATTTTCCATCCGGCGCCAAACCATACGGGGTACATAAATACCCATATATGAGCGGTTCAGGGATATGATTCTTTCGTTGCGTCCATCGTGAAATACTACATCAAAACTTCCGGAAAGAGCTACAATGAACTCTTCCTGCTCCCGGAAAGCATGTCCACCACGGGTTTCGCCGCCGGGTACATCATAGATCCAGTACACACGTTCGATCTGGAAAGGAATGTGACGCACTTCTTCCAGAAAGGAAAGATTACCACGCTCATCCAATATCTTCGGCAAACTAATTATTCGTATGTCTTCTACTAATCCCATTCAAATTCAATATACCTTTATCATTCTCTCCTTTTTAACCCGCTTTACTTCAGGTAGCATATAATCGAATAACTCCTCCCAATTACGGGTAAATGGCTGTTTATATATAGTTTCTATATTATGGTCATACTCAATCGTTCCTGTTATCACAGCTTCCATGTGTACTGCCAACTCTTCTTCATCATCCGGATCGAAGAATTTAACCTTAGCATAATCTCCGGCCGTTTCTTTAGCATAAGGAAGATCAGACAGCAATACAGGAAGTCCGTATTGTCTTGCTTCAGTAACAGGCAAACCCCAAGTCTCCAACTTAGAAGGGAAAATCAAACAATCACTCGATAAATACCAAGCTTCCATTGATCCGGCAGCCAGAAAACCTGCAAATCTCACTGTCTTCAGATGATGGTAACATTTATATAAATGTCTGGTATAGCGGTTTTCCATGCCATCAATAGTCAGGATGATTTCAAAATCCCGGAGACCCTTCTTTTCCAATAGACCCGCAGCCCGGCAAATGACATCAAAGTTCTTATGCACAACCGGGCTCGCGGGGAAGAAGAATACTGTTTTATCTCGTTGGTCTTGTTTTGACTTAACCAATTCCATTGCTGAATTCTGACCGATACTGAACTTGCTTTCCATTTCCGGAAGCGACACTACAATATTATCCAAATGATACATCTCCTCAAAGGACTTCCGAAGCCATTCCTGTTGAACGATAACATGTTCGTTCTTACGAATATTGATCCGGTAGATATACCGGAAAAAGATACTGAACAGGAAGATCGGGTATTGATACCATAATACTTTCCAATCAGGACGATAGAAAGGAAAGGAACTCTGGCAATACACAATCCGTTTTGCAGCCTCTACATTAGGGGTGGTATCCAGAATAGAAAACCAGCCATAAGGTTTTAGCTTTCGAGAGAGTTTATTAAAGCCGATATATTCGTAATACAAGCGGATAAACCACGATTTACGCGACTCGGGATAAGAGATATAACGAACATTTGGATACTCAGGAAACAATGAATCGGAATGAACCAAAGCAATGATCTGCCAGTCATCTCCTGCATGACGGGACAAGCTGTCCAGACATTCCCGGAAAACTTTCAGAGTCCCACCGGTATAAATATTTACACCAGAAACCACCAATATTTTATTTCCTATCGCTTGACTCATTTTGTTAATTCAATTGACTATACAGTTCCTGATATCCATTAACCATCTGCTCTACTGTAAAATGCTTCAGGAAAATATCCCGGGAATAACGACACATTGCATTGTATTGATCTTCGTCAGTAAACAGGTAGGATAAGGCCTGAATGAATTTTTCAGGTTCATTATCAACCGCATATCCGTTTTTATCATCATGCACCAATTCAGGAATACCTCCTACACGGGAAGCTACGATAGGTTTCGAAAAACTTAAGGCTTCAATGATTGAGATAGGAAGACCCTCGTAGCCGGAAGTCAGAATGAAAGCATCGGCATACGACAAATAACGACAAGCCAGAGGTGCAGCGCCGGGACAGTAGACGTTGGCAGGCAACTCCCCCGAGCATTTACCGCCGCCGATCCAGACAAAAGCATATTGCGGAAGAGCATTCGCAACAGTACAGAACAGCGTAAAATCTTTAGGGGGAGCTATCCTGGCAATAGAGATAATTACCCTATCGTATTTTTCCTTGAGTTTTTGAAGAAATGCTGCAGTAGAATCGGTTTGAACATCGGGAACATTGCAGGAAAAATCCTCCACTCCGTTGTATACACAATCCATGTGACCATGTATCTTTTCTGCCTTCATACCTTCCAGGTCATCGCGGCTAACAACAGCTATAGCACCGGTCTTACGGCTTAACAAACGCTCCAGAAACAGAAACTTCCGGAAGGCTACGCGAATAGAATCAAAGCCATGGACAGTATAAACTGTCTTTTTCTTCGGGAAAGCCATACGACCCAAAGCGCCCATTTTAGAAGAATGCAAATGAACCAGGTCAGGATGGTATTTCAACCGGTAATAAAGAAAACGAAGCCAGACGAAAAGGTCTTTCCACGAGATTTCTTTCCGGTGCGGACCGATACGAAGGTGGACAATACCGGGATCCAAGCCAGCAAAAGCCTCGCCTTCGCCACTATAAACGAGGAAGACTTCGTGCTTCCGGGCGAGTTCACGGCAGAGGCCGGCAACAACAGATTGCGCCCCGCCGTACTCCGATACTGTTATCATCTGAAATATTCGCATCAACTATATTTTTTACTGTTTACTCCTTTTATAAATCTTCAAAAAAACAAACCGTGCCAAGGGATAGTGCAGCAAATACAATATCACAAGGGTCTTTTCTGAAAGGGAAAGACCAGCCAGGCTCAGGCGGTCGTTCTCCTTCTCCATAGCAGATTGGATCTGTCGAAGAATCTGTTTGTCCGTACATTTGAATGAATAGACCAATACACAAATAAAAGCGCGTGTCAGATAACACCTCACTTCCCGTTCAAATTCTCCGGGAAAAGCAGTCTGAATCCGGGCAATACCATTATTTACAGCCACCAACTGATCCAGGATATTCAGTGTATCTTTGGTCCTTGAAATCGATTCCGCCGTTTGACGATAGTTGTAAAGCGATTGATGAACAATGCTTACCTTATCTATATGAAGCAGATAATTCAGGGTGAAGGTCATATCCTCCCACAACTGGCCTTTCGGGAAACGAAGATTATGGCCTTCGCAAATGGATCTCTTATAAAGCTTAATCACCGAACTGCCTGTTATCTGTTGCTGCAAATAAGCCTTAATAGCATCTTCCTGTTCTAAAAGTTCCGGAAGACCGGACAATAACATCCGGGGTTCTTTATTTGCTGTATTTGGAAAATAATAGGAGTAATTGCAGCAAGCAAGAGCTGATGCATGATTCTCTATTGATGACAGCAGGTTGGCAATATGATCCTGCTCATAAGCATCATCGCCATCCAAAAAGGCAAGGTAATTGCCACTTGCAGCATCCATACCAGCATTACGGGCATCCGACAAGCCTCCGTTAGCTTTATTGATAACCTTGATACGGATGTCTTTACGGGAATACTCTTCGAGAATAGACAGGCTGTTGTCCGTAGAACCGTCATTGACACAGAGGATCTCCAAATCGGAGAAGCTCTGGTTCAATACCGAATCCAGACAGTCGGGAAGGTATTCCGCTACATTGTATATTGCTATTATTACACTAACCATAAATTGCTCATCAATTTGAAAAAATAAAACTCCGGTAAGGGAGATAGATATAAGCGTCTTCCCCGAAGATCAGTGTCGTATATTGGTAAATTGATTTGACGACAAACAGACCGATCAGGAAGTAATGATATTTTACATCTTTGGTATATAGTATGACCATCGGAATGGCCAGGGCTTCAAAGGAGAAAAAGTACAGCGATAAACGGCCTGCAAGGATCTCATTGAAACTGAAGAAAAAGAAAAAGCAACCACCTAGAAAAATGACATTATAGAAGAAATACTTAATCTTTTCGTCGGGAATGGAAGCATAGTAAATCACCACCAGCGCTAATATTTTCGAAATAAATGCGAATATGGAAATATGATAGCGCTGCAGATAATCAGCATCCTCGCCATAAACCTGATACTTGAACAAGGCATCATTCTCGGTGACTAAGTTGATCATCTGAGAAGCCAAAGCGGTATTCATGTAAAGTAAACTGAATGCGTAAAACACAACCCAGACACCTAAGCTTTGCCAAAGGCTGAGTCTTAACCTGCACAACCAATAAATAGGTAGGAAAACAATGGCTGTGTAGTGAAGCAAAAATGCTATCAACATCAAAATCAGGTATCCTGTTAATTTTCTTTCTAAACAGTAAGGAATGGTCAGCCAAAGGACTGACATCGAAAGGCTGAAACGGATTTGTCCCATATCCGACATAAAACTAACCGGCAAGGCGATTAATAATGACAGGAAAAAGTAGGGTGCGCATTTTTTCATCGACCACATCTTGAATCCCAAAGAAAGCGCGGCAATAAAAAGTAAAAATACATTATAACCCATCCCTAATTTTCGGAACGGATAGATCAGAGACAAGAACAATGGTTCTATCTTTTCTTCCCCCGGAAATCTGTAGATATCCATGTAAGAGCCATAGTCGGGGCCCGTAAAATAACGGGTACCCATCACCAGTACCAGAAAAAAGATAAATCCATATTCTAAGTAAGGCATGATACGCTGGCTTCCTTCCATTTGTTCTACAAACACCAGAATCAGGCAAATAAGTAAAATAACTATATATATCATATCCTATTCAGGGATTGTGCCGTTTTTGACTCAATTTGTGTATTAATAGGTTTGCACTTGGAAGAAGGTGTTGCAACTCCTTCCGTACTACTCTTCATAAATAGAATTTTCACTGTTTGCAACATGATCAATAAGTCCCGGAAAAGGGAATAATTATTGATGTATATCAAATCGTAACGCAATTTGTCTTCTACATTGGTATTGTATTTTCCTTCCACTTGTGCTAATCCCGTCAGACCGGCTTTTACTTTCAACCGATAGCTATATTCAGGAATTTGGTTCTCGAACTGTTGGGTAAAGAAGGGGCGTTCGGGACGTGGGCCGACAATACTCATATCTCCTTTCAGTATGTTCAGGATTTGAGGTAATTCATCCAAACGGGTGGCCCGGATAAAATGTCCGATACGTGTGATACGCGGATCTTTGTCGCCCGCCAATACCGGTCCGCTTTGTTTTTCCGCATCAGGAATCATCGTGCGGAACTTGAATATCCGGAAAACATTTCCACCGACAGTCAGGCGTTCCTGACTATAGAATACCGTACCCCCATCCAACTTGATCAGGATGGAGACCAACAAGCCTATAGGCAGTGCCACAATAAAAGCAATAGATCCTAACAGGAGATCAAGTCCTCGTTTAACAGCAGCTTCTTCATAGCTAAGTCCCATTCTTGAAACATGATAAGTAGGGATATCATCCGTTTTCCGGAAAGAAGAACACATGATGGTCAGATCATCATATTCGGGAATAAAGTACACGTCTTTATCCATTTCCGCTGCCATCAGGAAAATTTTTTCCCTGGAGTGACGGGCAACTTGTGACGTCAGGAATATTTCATCCGCAGCTTTTGCCTGAAATACCAGATTGATATCTGTTTCCTTGTAAGTATTTAATATCCGGTAAAGTCCCGAATATTTACGGCGAATAACTGAAGATAACTCCTCTCCACCTTCACCGATAATGATAATATTTTTAACGCCGTTGATATTACGGGTGATTTTCCATAAAAAGAAACGCCAGATTCCCAGAAAAACCAGATACATCGCTCCACTCAGTAAGATCACACTACGGGGAAATGAAAAAGCTCCGTAACGGATAAAGAAACAAATGGCCATAATTCCGATCATCAAAAAGAAGGATACCAGGAAGACCGAATATATTACTTCAGAGAGTTTTTGGCGAGATGTATTATACAATCCGAACGTGTACATCAAAATCAAATAGAGGCAAAGGATAAACGGATAAACCATTTGAAAAGCGCCAAAATTGTACTCAAACTCGGCAAGTACATTTCGACTGTCTAATATGTAGTAAGCCAACAGAATAGATCCGAAGACAATGAGTAAATCAGTGAATATATATAGTAATTGTTTCATAGTTCCAATAATTTATTTTCAATACACTTCAGGTCTGTCGGGAATATAAAACCTTTGGATTGTTGAAGGGTTTCCTTATATAATTCTCTTAAATGCTTGTCTGTAATCATTTTTTCCAAACCCGTCTCTATCGCTTCTTCTGTGTTGTCGACCAACAGACCGTAACGGCCATCTTCCAACAGTTCACGGGGACCGGTCACCCGGGTGGAAATAATAGGTTTTCCTAATACCATGGCTTCGCAAAGCGCCACGGGAAGACCTTCATAGTCTGATGTCATAATGAAGACATCAGCCATTGCCAAATATGGATAGGGGTTTTTAAATCCTTCTAAATGACAGCTTTTTTCAACCCCTAGCTGACGGATTTGTGTTTCTAATTTTGTCCGGTCGGGACCTTCACCCAGAATCCGAACCTCATGTTTAATGCCTTTATCAAGCAAGCGCTTGTGAACAGAAATCAATTTATCAAAGCGTTTTTGAACAGTCAACCGGCCAATAGCCAGCACTGTGAATTGTTGTTTCGAGATAGTTGCAGATCGACTCTCCTGCAATATTCTCGTTGTTTCTACCGGATTGTAAACGACCTCCAAACGGGAAGTTTCTTTTACAGACGGACAGGCTTCCAGAAAACCTAAACGAGCATCTTCCGATACAAAGAAAAAGCGATCGATACTTCCCAAATGATGCTCCAGATTTTCTCTCTTCAATGGAGTACGATGTGTACGCAAATCAACATGTATCCAGGATACCGTATGAATAAAATGTTTGCGCTTCAGCCACAACAAGGGTGTATTGTGCCCTTCGCAAAAACTAATACCAACATCATAAGTATCCCTGATACCTGACGCCAGGGATAATAATGAAGGACTTAACTTGAACATTTCAAGCCGGCTACGGCGATACAACCGGTAAAAGTTCCTTACCGGTTTGTACCGCTGAGACCACCTGCTTTTAAAAATATACTTTACAGTCACATCATCCGGAATTTCATTCAGATAGATTCCCTCTCCGATAACCGCCAGCAAGTGTAGGTCAAACAGACTTCTATCCATACCCCTGAGGAGATAGGATAATATTCGTTCGGCACCGCCGCCTTCGAGGGAATCTATCATGAACAATATTTTCTTTTTACTCCGGATCATTATTTCTTTTTATCTATATTGCTATTACTTGCGCTCAACCATAATGACTACCCGGTTCCAGTCATTCTGGTCATAAGGTTGTTCTTTATCGCCGACACATTTTACAATCAAACGATTAGGATTGATGCCCTGACGTCTGAGTTCGTCAGCTACGGCTTCTGCACGTTTACAACTTAATTTATAGTTGAGGGAACTGTTGCCTGTTTTCTTATCTGCATAGCCAACCAACATGAGTTTACTGTCCGGATTAGCTTTCAAATAAGCAGCAGCATCTTCCAGTTTTGCCTGTTCCACCACCTCAATATTTGAAGAATTCAAACCAAAGCGTACATACTCAGGTAGATAGCCCTTATTTTTATCACCAGAGACAAGCTGATTAGTGACTTGTTGCGGTTTTTCGTTATTGTATTTATTCAGTTTATCCAAGAGACTTTGTTGACGTTCAAGGATGTCTTGCTGGTTGCCAATCATCTGGCGGTTTTCATTGATCCGGCCGTTCAGATGTTCGATTTCAGCCTGAGACAAACCTTCTACAGTTGTAAATCCTTTCTTGATATTGTACTGAATACCCAGCATGGCATTAGCAATAGCATCATAGCCACGATTACCTACATAACCATCGAATTCATCAGATGTAAAATAAGCTTGCGGTTCTACATAAATAGCCAGTTTAGGATTCAGATTGAGGTTCACACGCATACCCAATTTACCAGCAATTCCATCATATGTGGGATTAGTACTACTTTTAATGGCATGCATAAATCCTAAACCAACATAAGGAATTACTTCAATCGGAGCGCTTTCACGATAATATCCACGGAAAAGATGGGTTAAATTGGCCATCAAATCCAAAGTCAACGCTCCGGAAGTAAAATCTTGCCAGAAACCAGGACCCAAATCACCATCAACGTGATTCAAAGTATTATCATAAAATCCTTTAGGCTGTGAAGTTCTGGAACGATCGGGATTAGTGTACTCACCACCTTGATTATCTTCATAATTAAATCCTCTCAATTTCCCTACATAAAGCTGGGTCTTCATACCAAAGAAGGGATTAAACCATTTACCTACAGAAAGCTCACCTCCAAAACCGATGCGATCGCTTACTGATTTTTCATCGTCTTGTTCTCCGATCAGCAAATTAGCGCCTCCACCGACAGAAATAAACCAGTTATTTTTTGCCTGGGATTTGTTTGACATATCCAGTTGGTCAGAATCACTGGTTTGTGCTGAAACCGAAAATGCAATGCTTGAAAGTGCCAGGCCTAACAATACATTTTTTGTTTTTCTCATAACTTTTTTGTTTTTTAATTGATTATATTATTCTTATTAGTATTATGCTGAAAGCCATAAATCAACGATTCATCACTTGTTAGATTTTTATGTTTCCTGAGAACTGTAACCATAGCCATAACCATAGCCATAACCGTATCTTCCCGAATTTTCTTCACTGAATCCATTCAAAACCAGATTTAGATTCTTCAGACGTTTTTCCGTAAAAATACTTTCGGCAAGAGATAAAATAGCTTTGGGTGTATAACCCTGGCGAACAACAAACAATGAAGCATCGGCAATCCGGTCCAAAAGGAAAGTATCTGAAACACTTCCTACCGGAGAGGTATCCACAATGACATAATCATAGCGTTTCCTCAATTCTTGAAATAAATCATCCAGATTCTTTTCCATCAATAATTCATTGGGATTCGGAGGGATATTTCCGGCCAGCATAACATCCAAAGAACTTCCATTCACATTCCGGTGTATCAGAGAATGAATATCCCGGGTATAACCACTCAGATAAGAGACAATTCCGGCTTTTTTGGGCAATTCCATATAAGCATCTAATTTCGGACGACGAATATCCAATCCGACCAACAAAGTTTTGTATTTCAAAGCATAAGTCATGGCCAGATTGATAGACACAAACGTTTTCCCTTCTCCACTGATAGAAGAAGTAACCAATATCACCTGGCTCCCCTGATTTTCCAGGGTAAACTGCAGGTTGGTACGAAGCAAGCGGAAACGCTCCACAATTGGTGTCGTTGCATGCGCAGATACTACTACAGGATTTTTACTTTTATCATTGGGAAGTGTTACAACAACAGGTACATGAGAATATTTACGTACTTCCTGTTCGTTTTCTATCTTATAATTCAATATCTCCCGAATGCCTAAGCCCACAAACGGGAAAAGGATACTTAAAAACAAGCAGATCGCATAGGTCATCATCCGGTTCGGAGATATAGGATTACCACCAGCCAGAGGGGATTCTATAACCTTGGCGCTGGGAGCTGTTACCGCTAACGATAATTCAGCTTCTTCCTTTTTTTCCAATAAAGTGACATACAGATTTGACTTGATTTGTTGCTGGCGGGTCTTTTCCACAAATTCCCGTTCCCGGCGGGGAATATCACCCAAATAAGAATCGTAATTATTACTTTGGCTCTTCAAATCTTTCTTCTGTGTATTCAATGCTTGTTGCGCTCCAGCAATCTGAACATTAATATCTTTGAGTATAGAAGAAACCCGTTCATCCAAACGGATTATGATAGGGCTCTCTTGGGAGGTATATG
>JAVBMQ010000007.1:0-26297 GCA_031552335.1 Bacteroidales bacterium
TTTTGACCAACAAAACTCAGGCTCAACATTACCCATTGAGAAAAACGAGCCGAGTATTTGAATAAAATTTTAGCTGACACAGTTTAATTTACGCTACCTCAAAAATTAAAATTCATATCAATAACCGGTTCAAGGAGCAAGCCAATTCTCCCAATGCATTCAAATTAATCATTTGCGCATCTTTTCCGTACATGTATTTGAAATATTCGAAAATAGCATTCACATCCCGTACTTTCCATTCTGGTGAAACTACATAATAAGACAAAATTTTGAAGCCATTACGCCTCATCCGGAGCACTTCATTGCGGGTATGCTCCATAGCAGGTTCACCTTCATAAATACATTCGTCTTCAATTACAAAACCGGGCATGCCATCATACAGGTTGATAAAATAATTATCGGTTTGCGCATTCATCATTGCTTTTTTATCCATTAAATCAGTAATTGCCGGATAACAAAGTCCTTCGGGCGTCGGTCCCGTCGCAGCCAGGTAGCGGAATAACTGCTTGATTTTAGATATTTTATCCCGAAGGCTATCATAAGCAACCAATAATAACGGAAGTGTTGCTGTTGCATCTATAGTGTGGTATCTCAATGAGATTGTTACATTTGTATTTTTCACCAGATCGGCAGCCTGCGCAATGGCAACCGCAGTTTTCAAACTTCTCAGAAAACAGCTTCCCGACATCGAATGCGAACCATCTATCGAAATATGAAAATTAACTGTTGTGAAAGGTTCTTCTTGGGTTTTGTAAAAAACCTCCTTGTTGCCATAAGCCACGGAATGAAGTAAACGCCTGTCAATTTTTCCCGATTCTAAGCGAGAATAACGTGTTTCATGGAGATCGTTGCGGAATGCTATCTTGCGAGCCAATTGTTTGCCAAGATTGATACCATCCCTTATTGCTTCTTCCGTGTGATGTACTGATTGGGTGTTGAAAAAAGGATGACGGCCGGAATAAATCAAATCACGCGTAAGTTCGTTGACTACTACAACTTTAATTTTCTTTCCTTCATAATCGGTATAATATTTCGAACAAGTATTGGCAAGGATGTGGTTCAAATCACTTTTTCGGGCAACAGAAATACTTTTTTTAGGTATATTCAATCCTGCTAAAGAAAATTGCTCTTCGGCATAGCCTTGTGATTCTGATTCTTCCAAAGAATCAGGTTCATTCTCCAATTTCATGTTGAAAGTATCCTCATTGGGCGCTAATTGTTCAGGCAGTACCCTAGTGGCATATTCGTCTATCAATTCCCATACTTGTATTGCTAAATCCAATGCTTTGTGCGAGGATTGTAATCTGCTGACAGAATTAATATCTACCAACTGTTGTAATTTGATAAACAAAGATTCTTCGTAATATATTTTTTTAGAAATATCGGTTTTGTAAAGTTTACAATCTGCTGCTAAAGCAAAAAAATAGAAAAAATATTTTATCCTGTAATAATTATTTCTTTGCCGGTTCAATAACTCGATAGTCAGTTCCGGATTAAATATTTTATGGTATGCTGCTTTAATATATTCTTTATATCCGGGAGATGATTTGACTGTCAAATGATCTATCCTCCAGTATTCAATCATAAAATAAACTCCTTCCATCTCCGAACGGATCATCTTTTTGTAATCATAACGTTTCGAAACGGGAATATCTTTATAGCTGGAATGACGGACAGTTAAATAATTGTCTGTTATCAGGTTAATGATTTTCGAAGTGCACCAGCGGTCACTGTTAATGAAAGTCATTGTTTCATGTATAGCTAATCCAACGGTAGCATCAATATCGCTCAAATCAGCAGAAATAATAATCTTATCAATAGCTGATTTGTCGTTGTGATACTGAAATTCTACCGGGATATCCCTGCCCGAAACAATCTTTACAAAATTGGCTACCGCCCGTTGTAATTGTAAGAATTCAAACACATCGGAGAGATCCGGTTCTTTATCGGCCAACCAATAATCCGATTTTCGTTCCATCTCAGAGATAACGTTGAACGAGCTGTTTTACATACGTGCGCTCACTATCATTTCCTCCCAATGAATCATAAGCCGGATAAAGCAATATCTCGGCAGCTTCCCCTAAGCTAAAGCCGTTCTGCATCATACGAGCCATTTCGATAGTAGTGCGGGTGGATATTGAAAAACTCAATTTAGGATTGCCCGCCACCAATTCTTTGCGTGTTTTCTCGGCTATTTGTGCAATCATACGCAACGAATCAAGATCCATATTGGGAAAATAAGAGGTCAGTAACTTATATTCTTCCACAAAATCAAGCACTTCCATTTCTATTTGAGAAAAACGATCTAACAGTCCCCGGTCCATTGTGCGCGAGGAAGTGTACTCATTTCCAATATTGGCAGTAGCCATAAAAGTAACACCGTCGGCCACCCGGATTGTCGGACTATCTACTTCCTCGTCCAAACGTAAATAACGTTGGTTAATATCCAAAACCGACATCAGAATATTCCACGCCTCAGGGTGGGCTCGTGAAATTTCATCTAATAATATAATGGCATTAGGTATCTGTATGGCCTTTACGAAATACGATTGAGAGAAAAAAGTTCCCGTCGATTGATTATAATGAGTATTGCCAATAAAAGTAGAACGTGGATCCTGTGTGCTCCCGCAATTAATGTAAAAGAAAGTATGTGTCTCTTTGAACTTCTCAGCCAGGTATTTGATGGTGACAGTTTTACCACTTCCGGCTGGTCCGGTTATCATCACGTTTTTTCCATACAACACACAATAATTCAAAAACTTCCACTTAACATTAGAGATAAATAATTTGTCCGGTTTTTCTGCCGGACAGTTTTTTATAAATTCTATGGGAGCAATATTCATAAATGACAGGGTTAAAATTCAAATAAGATTTTTTCATATGCCCTGCGTGCACCACTTTCATAGGTGATTTCTCCGCAGTAGGTGAATCCCAGTTTTACCAGTATTTTCTGCATATACAGATTGTCAAAGTTAGTATCCACGCGGAAACTAAAAACACCATTCTTCCGGCTGAGCATTTCCACTTCCTGCATAAATAGGGTTGCTATTCCCTTCTGTTTCATTTCGTCGGCAACTGCCAACCGATGGACAACCACATACAGAGAATCTGTGAGCCATTTCCCTTCGATGGATACATATGCAGGCTCTCCATCAAAAATAACGGCACCATAAGCCACAACATCATCATTCAGGCATAACACATATCCATATTGATTGTCAATATCTAATGTTATGTTTTCAAGAGTAGGGTATCCGTTTTGCCATTGCTCACTACCCCTCAACCGCATTTGTTCTTTAGCTTGCAGGATGATTTGCCAGATTCGCCAGGTATCTGCAGGGATGGCTTTCCTGAAAATGATTGTTTCGTTCATATCCCGCTATTGTTACATGCTTTTTTAGCAATCATAAATGTATTTAAGGAGGAATTTTTTAGATTATTTCAGTAATTCTTCCAGTAGTTTATCCAACAAATCGGCATCTACATTTCTTTTTAAAATTACTCCATCTTTATCTATTAAAACGGTTGCAGGAATACTATTGATCCCATAGGAAACGGCAGCCTCATCTTTCCATCCTTTCAAATTAGAAAATTGAATCCACGGGATTTGATGGCTTGCAGTTGCTTTTTCCCATGAACTTTTATCATCATCCAGAGAAACGCCAACAATGACGAATTTTTTATTTTTGAATTTTTTATGTATTTTAATCAGATCCGGTAAAGAACGGATACAGGGGCCACACCAGGAAGCCCAAAAATCAACCAATACAATATCTCCTTTACCCACATAGTCTGACAGGGAAACCGTTTGCCCATCCAGTGTTTTTCCGCTGATATCAACAAACATTTTCCCTACGGATGTCTTTTCTGTAGCGATTGTTCTTTCTTTCATCATTTGGATTTCCTCCAATGATTGAAATTTGGGACTGCTTTTTGAAATCAGATCGATAATTTGTTCAGGTTGAAGATAGTAAGAATAGTCCATTAGCAAATATTCTCCAAAAGTACCTGGCAAATGGGATTTAATGAATTCATAAATTGTGTTAGTAAATAGGTTTGATGCAACTTCTCCTCTACGATTAAATTCTTCTTCATCAATCTTTCCTGCAAGCAAATCATCATTCAGTTGCACATGAATACTCTGCACCTCTTCAAACAATTTATCAATTGTATCTGTAAATTGTTGGTAAGCATCATTTATAGGGGTTCCGTTAACATGAGAAATAAATGTTGAATCAATTGTCAACTGAATTTTCCCGGCTTCTGCAATAAATTGTGCCGGTTCATGTTCATCGTCGAAATGAACAAAATACAAAGTAGCCGGGGTAGAAGCTATCCCCTTAAATGTAAATTGTCCATTTTTCACTTGAAGTGAGTCGAGTGACACAAATCTAAGCGAGTCATAATCCATTGTCTGCAAATAAATAGTTTTTCCATCAAAATCGGGAGTGGCAAATGATCCCGTGAGAGTATAGGTCTGTTTATTCACACAAGATGTTAATGCAAATATCAATAACAAAGCAAACAAAATATTCTTTTTCATAACTATATAGTATAATTGATTATTTTACAAACGTAGTAATTTTAATTGTTAGTGCGAAATCAATGGAAAGGAAAATTTAATGGAAGTTCAACAGACACTTTTGTTTCATATTTCATTATTCAAACTATCATTTTACAGCTTCTTTTTGTTTTATATACAATTCATCAATAGATTATTTACAACTTTTGCTTACAGACATTGGTTTAGTTTGCTGATTTTCAAAGAACAAAGGCACAGATTGGGAAATATTAACTGGAACTTCATGACATACCATTAATTAACTATTCAATGCCCTATTCAATGAGTTTATTATTTCATCAGAATAAACATATATGTCATCTAAATTTCCAATATCAAATCTTATTTCTTTTTTATTTTCATCCATTGTTGTTACAAATTTTTGTTTGCCATTAAAATAAAGTCTGCAAACTGTTTTTCTTTGATTGTCAAGCATGATTGCAAAATACGATCTGGTATCTTTATACATTATTCTGGAGGGTTCTACATTTTGCCTAAGGATAGATTTCACTATCATATAACCTTCCATTTCCTCTACTGTCGTTACGATTCCATCATCTTCCGGTTCTTGCTTCACTTGCTCTGTTTGTCCAGTTTCACTTTTTTCATCTGTTGATGACAATGCAGATTTTAAGCGATCAGTAATTTGATCATTTATATAACTATGTATTGATTTCTTTAGAAGAGATGTAAATTGATCAAGTAATTTAGAGGTAATCATACCATCATATACTTGTCGGGAAAATAACTTTACAAATTCCGGGCTTGGATTATTGAACTCGTTGCCTATTATGTGTTTTAATTCCCTCGTATACTTCAATTCACTTGCAGAACTAAGAATATTGTCTATGTCAAAATATGATTTGTGAAATTTCTTTATTTCATCAATATGTCCATCTTTTAAATCCACTATATCAACCTGCAAAAATGGTTTTTCATCCATCTTATTCGGAGTTTCAAGATCTGTATAAAACCGATATTGGATTCCATTTGTCAAAATCCCAAATTTAGCTGTAGATACATGGAAATATCTTAATAATTGATTATCATGTAAACTTAATTCTTGGCTCCAATGTTTACATTCAATAAGGATGGACGGACTTCCATCTTTCATAATAGCATAATCAATTTTTTCTCCTTTTTTAGTTCCTATGTCACATGTAAATTCCGGAACTACTTCCAGTGGATTAAAAACATCGTATCCTAACGATTGTATAAACGGCATCACAAATGCATTTTTAGTAGCTTCTTCCGTCTGGATATTTTCCTTTAATTTCTCTACTCTTTCTGATAACTGCTTGATTTGATCTTTAAAGTCCATGATTGTAATGTTTTAAGTTGTAAATTTCACGCAAGTAAGCAAATATTTTTCAAATATTCAAAAAAATAGAGAATTATTTTAATTGCAAAAAATCAACTTAAATATCAAAACGTGTAATTATGTCTCTTTTAAGTAGAAGCGGAGATAAATTACCATTTTTTAATAAATAAAATTCTGCATAACATACTTATAACTATAGTTTTGTAGAGATTAAATCATCTTACCACATAGTATTAATACTTAATGTCAAGACCTATGAAAAAGCAATTATTATTTTTTATTTTGTTCATTTTATTCTTTTCTTTTTCTGTATTATCTAAATCAGAAAATTCTACTTCAGAATCTTTTGTAAACAAACAAGGAATGAAAATGGTACTCATCCATCCCGGATCCTTCAATATGGGGGCAAATGATACTGATTGGGATGAAAAACCTGTACATAAAGTTAACATCACCAAAGAATTTTACATGGGAGCTACTGAAGTCACCAATGCTCAGTACGAACTATTTGATCCTGAACATCATGCTGCCAGACAAAAAAAAGGATCAACTTCCCGTGATAATGAACCTGTGGTATATGTAAGTTGGGATGATGCCATAGCTTATTGTAAATGGTTATCAGAACAGGAAGGAAAAAACTATCGGCTGCCAACTGAAGCCGAATGGGAATATGCTTGCCGGGCAGGTACAAATACTCGTTATTCAACCGGGAATAGTCTGCCTTCGCAATACCTTAAGAATAACGGAGGAGCATCGACCGGATTAGCAACTAATTTAGCCCTGACAGTTGGACTGACTCCTGCCAACCCGTTTGGATTGTATGATTTACATGGAAATGTAGAAGAATGGTGTCTGGACTGGTATGACCATTACAGAAATCAGGAAGAGACTGATCCCACAGGACCTGTATCCGGATTATTTAAAGTTTCTCGTGGAGGCAGTCACAGTTCTGAATATGAAAGAGTTACAAATGAATCTGATCCCATGAAGAAAATATCAACTTACATGCTTAGTTCAAGTAATCGCTCCGGAAATGTATCTCATGGGAAAAGTTACCTGACTGGTTTCAGAGTTGTTCAGGCAAATCCTGTCGATGACTCCCAATATTATCCTCCGGTAAAACCAATCCCCCTTAATATGGATAATGTATTGCAGAATAAACCGGATCTTACGGCCCCTCCTACAGATTATATGAGTGGTAAACCCTATTTTAAGGGTCCTCTATCTTTTGTAAAAAAACCTGTTTTACCGGCAGATCCTGATATGCCATTCTATTACCACAATCATGTGCCTTCTATCACCCAAACTCCTAACGGAGATTTACTTGCAATCTGGTATAACACAATAGAAGAGCCCGGAAGAGAATTGAAAACCCTCGCATCACGTAAACGTTTCGGTTCTGATGTGTGGGAACCGGCCTCTTTGTTCTTCGATGCACCTGACCGGAATGAGCATGGTTGTGCTATTTTCTGGAACGGAAATGATACGATATTCCACTTTTCAGGATATTCTGCTTCAAACACATGGAAGAATCTGCAACTGGTAATGCGTTATTCTGTTGATAATGGGGCAACCTGGTCTTATCCTCAGTTTTTGAATGAGGATTTTGGTTTGGGTAATATGCCTATTGCATCGGTAATCCGTGATAAGAATGGACGGATTATCTTTACTTGTGATGCTGTTGACGGAGGTGACGGCGGATCTGTTATCTGGATCAGTGAAGATGGCGGAAAGAATTGGTTCTGTCCCAAAAAGTCGGAAGGAAAAAGTCTTCCGGATTTTTCAGAAGGGAAAACCGGAGATTGGATTGCCGGAATACATGCAACCATTGTAGAAAACAATAAAGGGGAACTTCTTGCATTTGGACGCGGAGACCAGAAGAATCTGGGTTGGAGTGCAGCCAAAAGCATTTCTAACAATGGAGGAGAATCATGGACATACTCTGGAAGTGGACTCCCATATATTGGAGGAGGACAACGAATTACTGTTCAACGCCTACCCAATGGTCATTTATTTCTGGCATCTTTTGCCCGCAATGATGACAACTATCCGATCTTTGTACCTGTAGAAGATGGAACCTCCCGCAGAGTATACGGACTATTTGCCGCTATATCCGAAGATGATGGCCAGACCTGGGAATACAAACGTTTGGTAACAAACGACGAAGCTCCGGCAGAATATGATGGATGGGGCTGGCAACATGAGTTCACGCTGAGCCAGACGAATGGAGAACCCGCCGGTTACATTACCTCAACCATAACAAAAGACGGACTCATCCATCTCATTTCAAGTGGGAATGAATACATATTCAATGAAGATTGGATAAAAACACCTTCTCCAAAACTAAAAGAAATATCTTACGAATCAAGCCTTGAGGAAAAAGCAATAAACACCAATGTTGTCTACGACGGATTACAATCACTTCCGACCTTATCCTCTCCTCTGTGGAAAGTAGGAGACACTGGAGGAACTGTCAATATTACAAGTGAAGGGTTATCTATGTCTGTGGCAGAAAATGTACGATGCAGATACTATCAAACAGCTACCGAAGGATTTACCATTGACCCGGAAAAAGGTTTTACCATAGAAATGAAAATGAAGGTGCTTAAAACCAATGGAACACGGGGAATGGATTTTGAGGTACAGATAGGAGAAAGACGCTATTTTCTCATGATAGGAGATACCTACATGTGCTACGACTATAATGGCATCACACGTTTCATTGAAAATATCAACAATAAAGACGAAATGCATACTTTCAGAATGGCTGTCCGTCCGGATGGAAAAATCGAACTTTTCAGAGATGGGAAAATGATTCGTCTCTACAATACTACAAACGGGCGTGATACTTATTTCCCGATTTCAGGAGATTTTTTCCGGTGGGGAAAAGGAGCCGGTGCAGAAAATATGACAGCTGTTATCGAATATATCACTTACGATCATTCCGGGGCATACAAACCCAAAAATGAAGGAGGTGTAAATATTGAAATCCCGGGTATAGAAAACAACTGGTCAGTATATCCCATCCCGGCAAAAGATTATTTATATATCAGAGGAGAACTTGACAATGCGATAATCTATATCTCTGATATAACCGGTAAACTAATCAGGAAATATGATAGCTATGATATAAAAGAAGATAAAATATCATTAAAAAATATCCTTCCTGGTTTGTATTGTATGAATATTTACAACTCTTTGAAATCATCTACATTGAAATTTATTGTCAGATAACCGCTTCTTTTTGCATACATAATAATGTAATATAAACAATCATAAAACTGTCTTTTTGAAAGAATATAAAAATAAATCAAACAAAATGGCACAAATATTTGCATTTAAATAATAAAACGTTTATATTTGCACCGTAATTAAATCGCGAAGGTCAATAATGACCCTCAACAAATAAAAAAAAGTAAGATGAAGTTTACAAAAATGCAAGGTACGGGAAATGATTACGTGTATGTAAATTGCTTCGAAGAAACAATTGATCATCCGGAAATATGGGTTTCCCGGATCTGCGACCGCCACAAAGGCATCGGTTCCGACGGATTAGTTCTGATTATGCCTTCCAAAACTTGTGATTTTCGGATGCGCATGTTTAACCCTGATGGTTCGGAAGCCCAAATGTGCGGAAATGCCTCCCGATGTGTGGGAAAATATGTCTATGATAAAGGGCTGACAAGTAAAACACAATTATCCTTAGAAACAAAAGCAGGAATTAAACACCTGGAATTATTCCCTGTAAAAGGAAAAGTGGAAAAAGTACGGGTGGATATGGGAAAACCCATATTAAATGCAAGTGATATTCCCATAAAAACGAATGTTGATGTTGTTATCAATCATGCGGTGAATTTTGATCCTGAACATTATTCTATTACCTGTGTATCAATGGGAAATCCACATACGGTTATTTTTACCGGAGGAATTACGGGTTTGTCAATTGAAAAGATAGGACGAAAAATAGAAAATCATCACATCTTTCCGGATCGCACCAATGTTGAATTTGTAGAGATTCTTTCCTATTCACATGCAAATATGAGGGTTTGGGAACGTGGTACCGGTGAGACTCAGGCTTGTGGCACAGGTGCTTGTGCAGCATTAGTGGCTGGAGTCTTAAACAAAAGATTAGAAAGAAAATCAACTATAACGCTCCCCGGAGGAAATCTTGAAGTGGAATGGAATGCCAAAGACAATCATGTTTACATGACCGGAAATGCAGTCCTGGTTTTCGAAGGGGAAATTAATTTCAATTAATAATGAAAAGTGTAAGGCATTGACCCCATTTTTCAATCTAAAAATTCAATTGTATGCTCAGGATAAACGAATATTATAATAAACTGGAAGGCAATTATTTATTCATGGAAGTTGCTCAACGTGTAAAAGCGTACAAAGCAAATGATCCGGAGAAAAAAGTAATCAGTCTGGGAATTGGTGATGTAACGCGTCCGATAGCTCCTGTAGTAATTAACGCCATACATAAAGCTACAGAAGAGATGGCATTTTCAGAAACAATGAAGGGATACGCTCCCGACCAGGGTTATGATTTCCTGATCCATGCCATTATTGAAAATGATTTTAAGAAAAGAGGTATCAACCTGAGACCTGAAGAGATTTTTATCAACGATGGAGCCAAAAGTGATACAGGAAATATAGGAGATATTTTTTCAACCGATAATATAGTTGCTATTACCGACCCGGCTTATCCGGTATACATTGATACAAATATCATGGCAGGCAGAAAGATAGAATTATTGCCAGGAACGGCAGAAGGTGGCTTTTTTCCTATGTTTCCGGAGCAACCGGTTGATATTATCTATCTCTGTTATCCGAATAATCCCACAGGAATAACATTATCCGGGCCTCAACTGAAAATGTGGGTGGATTATGCCTTGAAACATGATTCTTTGATTCTTTTTGATGCTGCATATGAAGCTTTTATCTCTGACGAAGAGATTCCTCACAGTATCTATGAGATTGAAGGAGCTGAAAAGGTAGCAATCGAATTTCGTAGTTTTTCCAAAACAGCCGGTTTTACAGGCTTGCGTTGTGGTTATACTGTTGTACCGGAAACTGTAATGGCAAGTTTATCTTCCGGAGAAAAAATTTCTTTGAATGCCTTGTGGAAAAGACGGCAATCAACCAAATTCAATGGTACTGCTTATATTGTACAACGGGCCGCAGAGGCCGTTTATTCCAAAGAGGGACAACAACAAATTCGTGAAACGATTGATTATTATATGCAAAATGCCCGGATTATCAGAGAAAATCTGGAAAGTTTAGGGTTAAAAACGTATGGAGGAGTAAATGCTCCTTATATCTGGTTGAAAACCCCGGGAAATCTTTCTTCGTGGGAATATTTCGACTATCTGCTTAACGAATTTCAAATCGTAGGGACTCCTGGAGTCGGTTTCGGACCTTCCGGAGAAGGATTTCTCCGCTTGACGGCTTTCGGAAAACAGGAGGAAGTAATCGAAGCTATGGAAAGGATAAAAGGAATGCATTAAAAATAAATTGTATGAAGTACTATTGCTTATATCCTCGCATACAAAACCCCCGCCGGGGGGAATAATTAAAAGGAAAAGAGAACTCTCTTCCCTGTATTATCCGTTTCTTTTTTAAGCATATGGCTTGATCTGTCATAGATCTGTGCCCTCTCTTGTATTGCCATATGTTTTCTGATAAAATGGTTGTTTCGAAAGAATGAAAGTTCTATCGGCAGGGAGTGCTATATCCATTATTAAGGTTTAGATTATAAACTATTTTAAGCGTAAAAAATGAAAATATATATATTGATATTCAGCATAATAACGACTACATGTGGAGCGGTAAAAGCTCAAAAAGTAGATTTTTCAATCGGAGGAGATTTCGTCAGTTCATATGTTTGGAGGGGCGCATACAGTGCCGGTGCCAGTATCCAGCCGGCAATGGGTTTGAAAGCCTACGGTTTTTCTCTTACGGCATGGGGAAGTACGGATATTTATGGAGGTGGTTTCAAAGAATTCGACCTCACTGCAGCTTATTCTATCGCCGGACTTTCGGTGAGTGTAACTGATTATTGGTGGGCCGGAGAAGGAGCTTACAAGTATTTTATGTACGACAGTCGCCGGACGGCTCATCATTTTGAAGGTTCCGTATCTTATGTACTTCCTTTAGAAAAGTTTCCTCTGGGCCTTTCCTGGAATACTATGTTTGCCGGTGAAGATTATTATACATCCGATGGTAAGCGGGCTTATTCCTCTTATTTTGCTGTAAGTTATCCTTTTCAAATCAAGACGGTAGATCTGGAAGGATCTGTCGGACTGACTCCCTGGGAAGGTTTGTATGCAAGCGATTTTGCCGTAGTCAGTATTGGATTAAAAGCCGGCAAATCACTCAAACTCACAGATAAATTTTCTTTGCCTGTTTTCGGACAAATACTTACAAATCCTCGATCAGAAGATGTTTTCTTCGTTCTGGGAATAAGTATTTAGTCGCATGGAAAATAATAGTATTTCAAAAAATGTATAAGTTTTAATTGATAGTTCATATGAAAAAACGTTGGTTAATTTCATTTAGTATAGTATTAATATTCAGCATTTTAGGATTATTTACTCCAGAATCTGAAGGTTTATTTGGATCCATAGATCCGGCAATCAATATGGCAGATGTAGCATGGATGATTACAGCAACCATTTTGGTATTATTGATGACTCCGGGAGTTTCATTTTTCTACGGAGGAATGGTAAAAGCTAAAAACGTAATATCTACCATGTTACAAAGTTTTATTGCCATGGGGATCATTAGTGTTATGTGGATAATTTTTGGTTTTAGCCTCACGTTTGGAAATGATATCGGAGGAATTATAGGAAATCCGACTACATTTTTCATGTTCAAAGGAGTAGGAACAGGAGTTTTTGCATCCCTCGCCCCAACAATTCCTTTGGCGCTCTTCGCATTGTTCCAAATGAAGTTTGCTATTCTTACTCCGGCGCTTATCACCGGATCATTTGCAGAACGGGTACGTTTTTCTTCTTATATCATTTTTATGTTGCTTTTCACCATTTTTGTTTATGCTCCTCTGGCTCATTGTACATGGCATCCCGAAGGGCTATTCAAACAAATGGGGGTTGTTGACTTTGCAGGGGGGATTGTAGTTCATGCTTCTTCAGGAGTAGCTGCTTTGGCGGGAGCTATTTTTCTTGGAAAAAGGAATGGCAAGGGTGAACATCGTCCGGCAAATATTCCATTTGTCTTATTGGGAACAGCCTTACTCTGGATCGGCTGGTTCGGATTTAACGCAGGTTCTGCATTCGCGGCTGATGGTGTAGCAATCAAGGCATTTCTCAATACGAACACGGCCTCAGCTGTTGCTATGTTGACATGGTTGTTTTTTGACGGATTGCGCGGACATAAAATGTCGGCCATGGGAGCTGCCGTAGGAGCTGTTGCCGGTCTGGTAGGTATCACTCCTTCCGCCGGATATGTGACTGTCGGAGAAAGTATGTTTATCGGTTTTGCTACAGCAATTGTCTGTAACATAGCCATATATTGGAAAAATAAAACTTCGCTGGATGATGCCCTGGATGTTTTCCCGGTACATGGAATAGGAGGTATTCTTGGAACAATCCTGACCGGAGTATTTGTCGACGGATTACTGGATGGTAACATCCGGATCTTCTTCAACCACGTTCTGGCGGTAGTTATTGTGGTTGTATATACTTTCTTGGTAACATACGGCTTATATTGGCTGACTAACAAAATTGTAAAAATGCGGGTTTCACCCGAAAATGAACAAATAGGCCTCGACAGAAGCCAACATGATGAAATATACGGTGTTGATATTGATGCCGAAGAAACAATATGAATCAGTGAAGAGTTAAGAATGAAGAGTTGGTTTATATTTGTAAATCCTAACAACTTTGATAATTCTTCATTCTTAACTCTCACTCTTAACTTTAAAAAATTATGTCATTATTCATCCCCAAAGGCTATCAGCCAACGCTTGCTCCGGAAGATATGGAACAAGCTATTAAACAAGTGAAAGTGAAATTTCAGGAAGAATTGTCACAAGCATTGAACCTGAGAAGAGTTACAGCCCCTTTATTCGTATTATCAGGCACTGGTATCAACGATAATTTAAACGGGGTAGAACGCCCGGTTTCTTTTGAAATCCCTGCTGTAGGAGGTAAAAAAGCCGAAATCGTACATTCTTTAGCGAAATGGAAAAGGATGAAATTGGGAGCATATGGTATTGAGCCGGGAAAAGGTCTTTATACAGATATGAATGCCATCCGTGCAGATGAAGAATTGGATAATATTCATTCCATTTATGTGGATCAGTGGGATTGGGAACGAACGATTACTGCGAACGATAGAAATCTGGAATTTCTGCAATCCATTGTAAAGAAAATCTATCAATGCCTGTTGCATACGGAGAAAATGGTTTGCGAAACTTATAGTCAGATTAAACCGGTATTACCACCGGAAATCCGGTTTATCCATTCGGAAAATCTGCAAAAAGAATTTCCGGATCTTTCCCCGAAAGAAAGAGAAAACAAGGTAGCAAAAGCCTATGGAGCTGTTTTTATCATCGGAATCGGAGGTGAATTGCCGGATGGGAAAATCCACGACGGACGTTCTCCTGATTATGATGATTGGAGCACTTCTACAAGTGATGGATACAAAGGCCTCAACGGAGATATTATTGTCTGGAACCCGATTCTGGAGTCAGCATTTGAATTATCTTCCATGGGTATAAGAGTAGATAAAACCGCATTACTGACACAATTGAGGATCAGAAAATGTGAAGATCGTCTACAACTGTTTTTCCACCAAAGCCTGATGAACGATAAAATACCACTTTCTATTGGTGGAGGTATCGGACAATCCCGCCTTTGTATGTTTCTCTTGCGTTGTGCCCATATCGGTGAAGTCCAGGCAAGTATTTGGCCGGAAGAAATGGTTGAGGCATGCGCTTCTAATCAAATATTGCTAAAGTAGTAACCTGTTTTTAGTTTTTCATTTTTCATTTTTAATTGTTATGTTGAGATTTAAAGCAGTAGAAGAGGCCTCCAGAAGAAAGGCCGTGGAAGTTCCCGTTCCGGCAGAAAAAACTTCCGATTATTTTGGAAAATATGTTTTTGACAGAAAGAATATGAGAAAATATCTTTCTAAAGAAACATTGAAATTGGTTTTAAATGCGATTGATAAAGGCGAACCTTTAGATAGAGAAGTTGCTAACCACGTAGCTGCCGGAATACGCATGTGGGCAATGGAAATGGGAGCTACTCACTATACACACTGGTTTCATCCATTGACTGACGGAACCGCCGAAAAACACGATGCTTTCGTGGATTTTGACGGAAATGGAGGGATGATCGAGGAATTTTCGGGTAAATTGCTGGCACAACAGGAACCTGATGCATCCAGTTTTCCAAGCGGAGGCATCAGGAATACCTTTGAAGCCAGGGGATATACGGCATGGGATCCCTCTTCTCCTGCTTTTATCATCAACGATACATTGTGTATTCCAACGATTTTCATTTCTTACACAGGAGAAGCGTTGGATTATAAAACGCCATTGCTAAAATCGATCAATGTATTAAATAAAGCAGCAACGGATGTTTGCCACTTCTTTGATCCTAACGTAAAGAAGGTGTTTTCTTACTTGGGATGGGAACAGGAATATTTTCTGATAGATGAAGCATTATATGCCGCGCGTCCGGATCTGGTACTTACTGAAAGGACATTGATGGGACACGAAAGTGCCAAAAACCAACAGTTGGAAGATCATTATTTCGGTTCTATTCCTACGCGTGTAGTAGATTTTATGCGTGAACTGGAATATGAATGTTATAAACTGAGTATCCCGGTAAAAACACGTCATAACGAGGTGGCGCCAAACCAGTTTGAGTTAGCTCCTATCTATGAAGAATGTAATCTGGCAGTTGATCACAACCTATTGCTGATGTCTATCATGAAAACTGTTGCCCGCCGGCATAATTTCCGTGTATTGTTGCACGAAAAGCCATTTAAGGGGATCAACGGATCGGGTAAACATAATAACTGGTCGCTCGGTACGGATACAGGAATCAACCTACTTGGACCGGGAAAAAATGCAAAGCAAAATCTTCAGTTCATCACATTTATTTCCAATATACTGATGGCGGTTTATAAGAATAATGCTTTACTGAAAGCCAGTATTTCTTCTGCAACCAATGCTCACCGGCTGGGAGCCAACGAAGCTCCCCCTGCTATTATTTCAGTATTTATGGGTAGCCAGATATCTGCATTACTCGATGAATTGGAAAAGAGTACTGGTATCAAAGATATTGAAGTAAAAGAAAAAATAGGTACGCGTCTGTCTCTCAACCATATTCCCGAAATTCTGATTGACAATACAGATCGTAACCGGACTTCTCCTTTTGCGTTTACAGGCAACCGTTTTGAATTCCGGGCTGTTGGTTCATCGGCCAACTGTGCTGCTGCTATGCTGGCGCTTAATACTGCCGTTGCAGGTCAATTGAAACAATTCAAATCGGAAGTGGATGCACTGGTAGCAAAAGGACAGAAAAAAGAAGAAGCTATCTTTACAGTTGTTCGCAAAAATATCAAGGAATCCAGAAATATCCGCTTTGATGGAAACGGTTACAGTGAAGAGTGGAAAGCCGAAGCTGCCCAACGCGGATTGGATTGCGAAACCCGTGTGCCCTATATTTATGATGCATACCTTACTCCGCAATCTGTTCATCTGTTCTCTGAAACAAGTGTATTAAATGATAAAGAATTACATGCCCGTAATGAAGTAAAATGGGAACAATACACTAAAAAGATCCAGATAGAAGCACGCGTTTTGGGTGATTTGGCCATGAACCATATCATTCCTGTGGCTACACGCTATCAGGGATTATTGCTCGAAAATGTTTCCAGGATACATTCTCTTTATGATAAAGAAAAAGCCGCTAAGATTGCCGGACAGGACCTTGAAATCATCGAAGATATTGCCAATCACCTCAATTTCATCAAAACAAGAGTTGATGAAATGGTAGAAACCCGCAAAATAGCAAACAAGATTGAAAACGAACGCGAAAAGGCGATTATGTACTGCGAAAAAGTTGCCCCCTATTTCGATGAAATCCGCTATCATATTGACAAGTTGGAATTAACAGTCGACAATGAGATGTGGACGTTACCTAAATACAGGGAATTACTGTTTATTCGATAATTGATACTTTCTATGGGGCAGGATATGTCTGCCCCTATACAGTAATAATTTATATGTAAAATGAAAAAAATAGGATTATATTCTCCCGACTACGAACACGATTCCTGTGGAGTCGGCCTCATAGTTGATATCCATGGCAATAAATCCCACGATATCGTCGAAAAAGGTTTACTAGTCCTTGAAAACATGCTTCACCGCGGAGCGGAAAGTGCAGATAATAAAACCGGAGATGGAGCCGGAATTACCTTACAGATTCCTCACGAATTTATTCTTTTACAAGGAATACCAGTCCCTGAAAGAGGAAAATATGGTACAGGTTTGATTTTTCTTCCCAAAGAAGAAAAACAAGCTTCTTTGTGCATGGAAGTACTGGAAAGTATCATCCGACAGGAAGGTCTGGATCTGATGGCTATACGTGAGGTTCCTGTAAACAGTGAGATATTGGGAGAAATATCTCAATCCAACGAACCTCTTATCCGGCAAATATTTGTAATAGGAGAAGATAAACCCGAAGTTCTGGAACGTAAACTGTATATAGTCCGAAAAAAAGTAGAAAAGAAAATACTGAAATCTTCATTGGAGGATAAACGTAGTTTTTATATTGTCAGCCTTTCCACTCAGCGGATTGTTTACAAAGGGATGCTTACTTCCACCCAACTGAGGGATTATTTTCGGGATTTAACCAATCCTTATTTTACCAGCGGACTGGCATTGGTACATTCCCGCTTCAGTACAAATACGTTTCCATCCTGGGATCTGGCGCAACCCTTCCGTTTATTGGGACACAACGGGGAAATTAATACCATCCGGGGCAACCGCTACTGGATGGAAGCACGGGAAAGTATCCTGCATGCCCCTGAATTAGGGAAACCGGAAGATATTTTTCCTGTTGTACAACCGGGGATGAGCGACAGCGCTTCTTTGGACAATGTGTTGGAATTTTTGGTAATGTCAGGGAAATCACTTCCTCACGCCTTGGCTATGTTGGTTCCCGAAAGTTGGAATGACAAAAATCCTATATCTCCTCAACTCAAAGCTTTCTATGAGTACCACAGCATTCTGATGGAACCGTGGGATGGTCCTGCTACTCTTTTATTCACAGACGGACGTTATGCCGGAGGAATGTTAGACCGCAACGGTTTACGCCCGGCTCGTTATCTGATTACTAAAAACGACATGATGGTAATCGCCTCCGAAGCAGGTGTATTACCTTTCGAACCGTCCGAAATAAAGGAAAAGGGTCGTTTACAACCCGGAAAGATGCTGATGATCGACACCCAGGAAGGAAAAATTTATTATGATGCCGAACTGAAAGAAACATTGGCCAATGCTTTTCCTTATGCTGAATGGCTGGCGAAGAATCGTATCATTCTTTCCAAAATAGCTTCGGGAAGAAGTGTAAAATACGATGTGGATGATTTTTCCAGACAACTCACAGCCTTCGGATATACGAAGGAAGACATTGAGAAAATTATTCTTCCTATGGCAGTTGAAGGAAAAGAACCGATCGGATCTATGGGGAATGATACCCCTTTGGCCGTCCTTTCAGAAAAGCCTCAACGTTTGTTCAATTATTTCCGTCAATTATTCGCACAGGTTACCAACCCTCCCATCGACCCGATCAGGGAAGAACTGGTGATGTCTTTGTCGCTTTATATAGGTGCACAGGAAACAAATCTGGTGGTACCATCTCCGGATTTATGCAAAATGGTCAAATTACAAAGTCCGGTGATCAATAATCATGATCTGGATATTTTGCGCCATTTAGGATACAAAGGATTCAGAACCCTGACTCTTCCCATGGTATTCGATGTTATAGATAGTCCGGAAGAAACATTTGAAGCTAAAAATAAGCTTTCCTTAGAAAAATCCATTGCCCGCCTTTGCCGCCAGGCTGAAGATGCAGTCAATGAAGAATATAACTATATTATTCTCAGTGATATAGGGGTAAATGCCAAACAGGCAGCAATCCCTTCTTTACTGGCAGTTTCAGCTGTCCATCATCATTTGATCGACAAGCGGAAAAGAATGCAGATCGCCATCATTGTAGAAACCGCCGAAGCACGTGAAGTCATGCACTTTGCCCTTCTTTTCGGTTTCGGAGCAACAGCGGTCAACCCTTACATGGCATTTGCCGTATTGGACGAAAAAGTAAAAAACAACGAAATCCAATTGGATTATCATACTGCTGAAAAGAACTATACAAAAGCCATCAACAAAGGTCTTTTGAAAGTAATTTCCAAAATGGGTATCTCAACCTTGAGAAGTTACCGCGGAGCTCAAATCTTCGAAGCCGTAGGAATCAGCAGTAAAGTATTAGATACCTATTTTCGTGGAATGAATTCCCGCATAGAAGGCATCGACCTCGAAGACATCGCCCGGGATACCCTGATACAACATTTCCACGCATTCGGTAGGGGCGGGCTGTGCCCGCCCGAGGCCTACCCATCCCCATTACCAAACCCCGGCATATACGCCTACCGCCGCAACGGAGAATACCACGCATGGAACCCTGAAACCATTTCCATGCTACAAATTGCCACGCGAACAGGCGATTACACCAAATTCAAAGCCTACACCCACATCGTAGACGAAAAAATACAACCCGTATTCCTCCGTGATTTCCTAACTTACAAGCGTAACCCAATAGATATTTCCGAAGTAGAGCCTATTTCAGAAATCACCAAACGCTTCGTAACCGGAGCCATGTCATTCGGGTCCATCAGTAAAGAAGCACACGAAACCATTGCCATAGCCCTCAATATCTTACAGGGAAAAAGTAATACCGGAGAAGGTGGAGAAGACCCCGCACGTTTCATGCCAGGAGAAGATGGCTTAAACCGCCGGAGTGCTATCAAGCAAATCGCCTCAGGAAGATTCGGAGTAACTGCCGAATATCTGGTAAATGCTGATGAGTTACAAATTAAAATTGCTCAGGGTGCTAAACCAGGAGAAGGCGGACAACTTCCCGGATTTAAAGTGGATAAGATCATTGCCGAAACCCGCCATTCTATTCCTGGAATTACATTGATCTCTCCTCCTCCTCATCATGATATTTATTCCATAGAAGATCTGGCTCAATTGATATTCGATTTGAAAAATATCAATCCGGAAGCGCGTATCAGTGTAAAATTAGTGGCAGAGAGCGGAGTGGGAACCATTGCCGCAGGAGTAGCTAAAGCAAAAGCTGATACAATCATTATCAGTGGTTCAGAAGGGGGAACAGGTGCTAGTCCGGTAAGTTCGGTTAAACACGCAGGAGTCTCCGGCGAATTAGGTCTGGCTGAAACACAACAAACATTGGTGATGAATAATCTGAGGTCTTTTGTTTGTCTGCAGACCGATGGACAGTTAAAAACAGGAAAAGATATCATCATCTCGGCTTTATTAGGAGCCGAAGAATTTGGTTTTGCTACCAGCGCTCTGATCGTTCTCGGATGTGTAATGATGCGCAAATGTCACCTGAATACTTGTCCTGTGGGTGTTGCTACACAGGATGAAAGGCTCAGGGCACGTTTTACCGGCAAACATGAATATTTGATCAATTACATGACTTTCCTGGCAGAAGAAGTCAGAGAACATCTGGCGCAAATGGGATTCCGTAGCCTGGATGAGATCATCGGACGAGCAGACCTGATCGAAAAAAGAGAAATAAAAGCGATACACCCCAAAGCACAAAAAGTCGATCTGTCAAAATTGATGTATTTTATCAATAATGGTAATGATATCCGGTGTACAAAAAAACAGGAACATAAAATTGATCAGATCGTAGACAGGCAATTGATCCGTAAAGCCCAACCTGCACTGGAAAAATCTTTACCTGTGGAAATGAAAATCAATATCAGTAACACAGACCGTTCTGTAGGCGCGATGCTTTCCGGAGATGTTGCCAAACGCTACGGACATACAGGCTTACCCGATTCAACCATTCAGATAGATTTCAAGGGATCAGCCGGACAAAGTTTCGGAGCATTTCTTACAACAGGTATTTCTTTCCGTCTCCGGGGAGAAGCCAATGATTATCTGGGAAAAGGACTTTCCGGTGGAAAGATTACACTTATCCCTCCCAATCATACTATATTCCCTCCAGAGAAAAATATCATTGCCGGAAATACATTGCTTTATGGAGCGACTTCCGGAGAAGTATATATCAACGGACGGGTTGGAGAACGTTTTTGTGTCCGTAACAGCGGAGCTATTGCAGTAGTGGAAGGAGCCGGCGATCATTGTTGTGAATATATGACTGGCGGACGGACAGTAGTTCTCGGTTCTACCGGCAAAAATTTTGCCGCAGGTATGAGTGGAGGTATAGCATATATTCTTGATACAAAAGGAGATTTCGATTATTTTTGCAATATGGAGATGGTAGAATTAACTCTAATCGAGGATAAATCAGACAGTGAAGAATTGTATCACTGGATCTCCCGGCATTTTCATTATACACAAAGTCCTCTGGCTAAAAGAATCCTCAATGATTGGGAAAACTATCTCAAACATTTCATCAAGGTTACTCCTATCGAATATAAAAAGGTTTTACAGGAGGAAAAAATGGAAGCGATCAAACGTAAGATTGCACAAGTGGAATATGATTATTAAAAGAATGGTATGATTGGTGCATTTTTAAAAATAAGCAGAAAAGAAGCGGGTTACAGACCCATTGTAGACCGTATCACAGATTTCAGTGAAGTAGAGCAGACTTTAAATAGTGAAGACCGGATGTTGCAGGCTTCACGATGTATGGAGTGTGGAATCCCGTTTTGCCATTGGTCATGTCCTTTAGGTAACGTTATGCCTGAATGGCAAGATCTATTAGCAAAAGGAAAATGGCAAAAGGCATACGAATTGTTGGCTTCTACCAATAACTTTCCGGAATTTACGGGACGTATTTGTCCGGCGCCCTGTGAAAAAGCTTGTGTTTTGATGCTAAACCAAGAACCGGTTACTATCCGGGAGAATGAAGCTGCTCTTGCAGAACATGCTTTTCAGGAAGGTTATATAAAGCCTCATCCACCTACACATCGAACAGGGAAAAAAGTAGCTATAGTAGGATCCGGACCTGCCGGTCTTGCTACAGCAGATATGCTGAACCGCCGGGGACATTCGGTTGTTATATTTGAGAAAGATGAAGTTCCGGGTGGTTTGCTTCGTTTAGGAATTCCGGATTTCAAATTGAATAAAGGAATTATTGACCGTCGTCTGGATATTCTGAAAGCAGAAGGAATTATCTTTCAATGTGGGATGAAAGTGGGAGAAGATATTACTTCCGGACAACTCCTGGCGGATTTCGATGCTATTTGTTTGTGCATGGGTGCAGGTCAGCCAAGAGACCTGAAAATAGAAGACCGGAGTTTTGAAGGGATTCACTTTGCTTTGGATTTTCTTCAACAACAAAACAGAATTGTTGCCGGGAAAAATAATATTCCTGAAAAAGGACAGATATCAGCCAAAAATAAACAGGTATTGGTTATCGGAGGTGGAGATACCGGTTCGGATTGTGTAGGAACATCCATCCGGCAAAAAGCAACAAAAGTGACACAAATTGAAATATTGCCGCAACCGCCGGAAAAATATAATCCGGAAACGCCATGGCCTGCTTATCCGAATGTATTGAAAACATCCAGTTCTCATCAGGAAGGATGTATCCGGCGCTGGGGTTTAGCAAGCAAAAGGTTTATCGGATATAATAATAAAGTTGTGGGAATTGAAGTAGCCGAAGTGGAATGGATTAAATCCCGTGAAGGAAAAATGATCATGAAAGAAACCGGAAAAATAGAAACAATCCAGGCCGATTTGATATTATTATCGATGGGTTTTGTACATCCGGTACATGAGGGTTTACTGAATCAGTTAGGCGTGAAATATGATGCCCGTGGAAATGTAGCTATGACAGCTCCATTTCAATCTTCTGTTCCTAAAGTGTTTGTTGCCGGAGATGTAACCTCCGGAGCCAGTTTAGTGGTCAGGGCTATTGATTCGGGAAGAAAAGCAGCAGAAGTAATTGACCGATATTTGAAATAAGGTATATTGATATGTTTCCAACATTAAAACATAAAATAAATGTCTGAAAATCTCAAACATGAATGTGGGATCGCCCTTGTCCGTATGCTCAAACCCACAGAATATTATATCAAAAAATATGGTACCTGGAGGTATGGCCTGAATAAACTCTATCTTTTGATGGAAAAGCAACATAACCGTGGGCAGGAAGGTGCGGGTATCGGTTGTGTCAGTTCCAAAGCTCAACCTGGTACCGAATATATTTTTCGGGAACGGGCATTGGGAAATACGGCTATTCAGGAGGTTTTCGACAGCGTACAGGAAGCTGGAAAACATTTTTCTCATGATTCCCTTGCAGAAAATATTCCTTTTTGCGGGGAAGTTTATATGGGACATCTTCGTTACAGCACCACCGGACGTTCCGGAATTTCATACATACATCCTTTCCTCAGAAGAAATAACTGGAGATCCCGAAGTTTGATGTTGTGCGGCAATTTCAACCTTACCAATGTAGATGAGATTTTCGAACAGCTTACCGAACAGGGCCAGCATCCCCGTTTATATTCTGATACACTGATGATATTGGAAATGATGGGCAACTACCTGGACCGGGAAGTACAACATCTATATGAACTTTATAAGCTCAAAATATCCGATGGAATGGCGCTAAATCGTAAGATTGCCGAAAACATTGACCTGGCCCATGTATTACACCGGTCCAGTAATTCCTGGGATGGTGGTTACGTTATTTGCGGCATAACAGGAAATACAGATATGTTTGCCTTTCGTGATCCCTGGGGCATCCGTCCTGCTTTTTATTATCATGATGATGAGATTGCTGTAGTGGCATCCGAACGTCCTGTTATTCAAACAGTATTGAATGTTTCCGCAGAAAATGTCAGGGAACTGAAAGCAGGCCAGGCTTTTATTGTCCGCCAAAACGGGAAAATAGAACTGGAACAAATACAAAGTCCGAAAAATGTCAAACCCTGCTCCTTCGAACGTATTTATTTCTCCCGGGGTAGTGATAAAGATATTTATCAGGAGCGGAAAATGCTCGGGAAATTATTGGTAGAACCCATACTACAAACGATTGATAATGATCTGAAAAATACGGTTTTTTCATTCATACCCAACACAGCAGAAGTCGCTTTCTTCGGAATGATGGAAGCTTTTGAAGCACATTTATCCGAACAAAAAAAGGATCTCATCAAAAATCATATGTCTGAATTGACTGAAGAGGCTTTGGATAATATTCTTTCTTTACATATCCGGCAGGAAAAAGTTGCCATTAAAGATATCAAACTGCGAACTTTTATCACCGAAAATACCAGTCGGGATGATTTAGCCGCCCATGTATATGATATTACTTACGGATCTATCCGTCCGGATATAGATAATCTGGTTATCATTGATGATAGCATTGTGCGTGGAACTACCTTAAAACAAAGTATTATCAATATATTAGACCGCCTGCAGCCTAAAAAAATCGTAATTGTATCATCCTCTCCACAAATACGATATCCCGATTGTTATGGAATTGATATGAGTAAGATGAGTGAATTTGTCGCCTTCCGTGCTGCCATAGAACTGTTAAAAGAAAAACAGATGACACATGTCATTGATGAGGTTTATCAAAAATCCAAAGCACAGGAGAAGCTACCGAAAGAGCAGGTTGTCAACTATGTAAAAGAGATTTACAAACCATTTTCTGCAAAAGAAATTGCAGAAAAAATTGCAGAAATCCTTACCCCGAAAGATACCCGTGCAAAAGTAGAAATTGTATTTCAATCTATTGAAGGACTGCATGAAGCATGCCCGGACCACCGGGGAGATTGGTATTTTACAGGAGATTATCCGACTCCGGGTGGGAATAAGGTGGTGAATTGGGCATTCATCAAATACATTGAGAATGTTTACTTTTTGCTTTGATGCAAAAAGGGGTAAAAATCATTTTTTGTCGCCTTACTTTTTGTCTTGAAACAAAAAGCCATGCTCAAGCGATTGCTGCCCAATTCGGGCGTCGTCCGGGTGGGGATCTGCAGCGTCGGGCCCACGCCCCATATCCATTTGCCTTTGGGAGGGGCGTCGGGACGCAGGAAGGCATTGAAGAGGATATTGCCCATCCCGAATACCTTCTCGCCGCCTTCGGCCATCGGCGGAAGCCACTGGAACGGGATGATGGTGTAGGTGTTGATCTTCACCTTATCGGCGATCGTAAACGGGAATACCGGCTGGACGGAGAGCGAGTTGGCATTGCCTTCGCCCACGGGCAGCGTGACGTTTTGCAGGAATACGGTTTGGTATCCGCTCATCGGGTTCTGCTTTTCCCGGGTCACCTCCTCCACCGTAAGCGCTTTCTTTTGCAGTGAGTCCGTTTGCTGCGCCATGCCGTGAAGACCGGCGAGTGCAAATATCGGCAGTATGCCGAGCAATTTGATTTTCATGAGACTTCGGATTTAAAAACAGCCTGGCAGATGCTCCGCGAGTTTCTGCCAGGCTGTTTGTGCATGATAGATTATTTCACTTCCTCGAAATCGCCGATTTTCCAGGTCTTTTGCATGATCGGGTCGCCGACACCATAAAAGCGCACTATAATTTCAGTAACGACGCCCTTTTGGGTCGGTATCCAATTCGATTCTTTGCCTGCCGGCGCTTCGGGCGCCAGGTAAATATCCACCGTACCGTCGCTGTTCCTCACCAATTCCGGATTCAGCGACGAGCGGCTCGACCGGTCCAGGTCGCGGATCAGCCCGTGCGTACTGCGGTCATAGGCCGTTACCGACCAGTATTGCGATACGGGCACATCGGCGGGAACGTGCAATTTATATGTTTTCGCACCGTCGAGCCAGTTGCCGTTCTTGTCGTGCGAAGTGAACACATAGAGTTGGTGCTGACCCGCGCCCACACGTTTTCCGCTGCTGAACCCCCAATAGTAGGTGACACCCCTGTCGTCCACCGGATAGCTGTTTGGAACCTGATAACCCGTTCCCCACGATTTCAGGATCTCTTCGCCGAGCGGCCAGACCCAGTGCGTACCCGGATAGTAAACGGGAATAGACTCGTACAGGCTGTCTATCCAGGCGTGGGCATCGGCGATGGCTGTCGCCAAATGTGTTTCCTTTGCCGCGTCCGGCGCGAACGGTTTGCCTTTTTCCATGCCGACCGTTTTCAGCAGGTCGATCATCACGCGGTCGCGTTCGAGCCACGGC
>JAVBMQ010000048.1:0-42052 GCA_031552335.1 Bacteroidales bacterium
ATTACAAAGATATAATTGAAATATTTCTAAGTAGAAATTCTACAAAAAAATAAAGATGATTTTCATTGTCTAAATAATTGATGAAAAATTTATTAAGAGTTTGGGAATAATAGAGTTAAGAGAATGACTCTCATCACTCTTGATAATAAAAAGAAATATTTCTTGTTTGCAAAAAGAAAAGCGGCTATATTTGTAGAATAAATTGGTAATAAGACATTTACGTCCACATAAGATATTATAAAATTCCAAACAAACTATTGTCTTTAAATATGAAACTATTACTACTAAGCAATTCAACAAATCCCGGAGAATCTTATTTAGATTATCCCAAACACGAAATCCTGTCTTTCTTAGGAAGCAAATCCTGTGAAGTTTTATTTATCCCCTATGCTGCTGTCACATTCAGTTACGACGAATACGAAAAAAAAGTCTCTGATCGTTTCCGTGAAATCGGCCACCGGATAAAGAGTATCCATCATTTCGTCGATCCTGTGGAAGCGGTAGAAAATGCAGAGGCAATCGCTGTAGGAGGTGGTAATACCTGGCAATTATTGAGAATGCTTCAGGAAAATAATCTTTTAGATATTATTCGTAGAAAAGTAACAGACGGAATGCCTTACATTGGCTGGAGTGCAGGAAGCAACGTGGCCTGTCCTACGCTGCGAACAACCAACGACATGCCTATCGTACAACCATCTGATTTTAATACTTTAGGACTGGTCCCGTTTCAAATCAATCCTCACTACACAGATGCTCACCCCACCGGATTGGGAGGAGAAACCCGGGAAGACCGCATCCGCGAATTTATAACTATAAACCCACTGATGTATGTTGTTGGCCTGCGGGAAGGAACAATGTTATGGTACGAAAACAAAAAATTGAAACTGGTAGGGAAGAAAACAGCCCGTATTTTCAAATATGGGGAAGAAGCTATAGAACTATCCGAAACAAATGATTTCTCATTTTTGTTATAATGTAGAAATTTCGGAACACAAACAAAAAACTTAAAAATTCGTATTGATTCGCCTTGATTCGTTCTAATTCGTTTTCTAAAATTATTTTTCTTTTTCGGACGCGAATTTGAACGAATTGAACGAATCTAAACGAATTAAATATTTTGTTCTGCATTTCATTAAAAATCCAAACGTCACAAAAAACAAACAATTATTGTCATTATTCTTTTAAAGCACAATAAAAACGACTTTTTAACACAAAATATTCGAATTTTACAATAATATTCCATATCTTTGCGGCGTTTTTACACATTTGCAACAAATTGCATGGACAAAAAAATTAAATTGGTATTGGAAAATGGAATAAGCTTTGATGGTTATTCATTCGGGTATGAAGCGCCTGCTTCCGGAGAAGTTGTTTTCAATACTGCCATGGTCGGTTATCCTGAAAGCCTGACCGATCCTTCTTATTCAGGCCAGATACTCACAGTTACTTATCCCTTGGTTGGAAATTATGGTGTTCCGGAAGATAATATTATCAACGGACTGTCGGAATTTTATGAGTCGGAAAAAATTCATGTCAGCGGATTGATAATTTCTGAATATTCCCACCAATACAGTCACTGGAATGCAAACAAAAGCCTGAGTGACTGGCTTAAAGAGTATCACATACCGGGAATTTATGGGATCGATACCCGGGAACTGACCAAACTTATCCGGGAAAAAGGTTCCATGAAAGGGAAAATTGTCTTTAACTCTCCGGATGAAATTGATTTTATTGATCCTGCCAAAGAAAACCAGGTCGCCAAAGTGAGCTGCAAAGAAATTCTTCATTATGGTAATGGCTCAAAAACTGTGGTATTGGTCGACTGTGGAGTGAAACACAATATCGTCAGATGTTTACTGAAAAGGGATGTAAATATCATCCGGGTACCCTGGGATTATGATTTCAATACTTTGGAATATGACGGATTATTCATTTCAAACGGTCCCGGAGATCCCAATTATTGTCAGATTACTGTAGATCATATCCGCAAAGCCATGCAACAAAATAAACCCATTTTTGGGATTTGTATGGGCAACCAATTACTCGCCAAGGCTGGTGGTGCATCTACTTATAAATTGAAATACGGACACAGAAGTCATAACCAACCGGTACAGATGAAAGATTCCGATAAATGCTTCATCACCTCACAAAATCATGGTTATGCTGTAGATATCGATACAATTGATCATAACTGGGAGGTCCTTTTCACAAATATGAATGACGGAACCAACGAAGGAATCCGGCACAAAACAAAGCCGTTCTTCTCTGCACAATTTCATCCGGAAGCAGCAAGCGGACCAACTGACACAGAATTCTTATTTGATATGTTCTTCGATTTAATTGAGAAGGAAACATTGATTACAACTGAAGATTGATTACCATTCAAATACTAAAAAATAAAAAAATGAGTGCGTCACTACCAAGTCCCAACATCTCACATCCTATAAAAAAAGTATTATTGCTCGGTTCGGGAGCCCTTAAAATAGGTGAAGCCGGAGAATTCGATTATTCGGGATCCCAGGCATTAAAAGCGCTTAAAGAAGAGGGAATTTATACCGTATTGATTAATCCCAATATCGCAACGGTCCAAACATCAGAAGGAGTAGCCGACAAGATTTATTTTCTACCGGTCACTCCTTTTTTTGTGGAAAAAGTGATCGAAAAAGAAAAACCGGATGGGATCTTACTTTCTTTCGGGGGACAAACAGCTCTGAACTGTGGTGTTGCATTGTATCAATCGGGCATTTTTGAGAAATATCAGGTACAGGTACTGGGAACACCGGTACAATCAATCATAGACACGGAAGACCGCGAACTTTTTGTCAGAAAACTCGATGAAATCGATGTTAAATCCATTAAAAGTGTAGCTGTCGAAACAATCACAGGAGCGTTGAATGCAGCTAAAACACTGGGATATCCGGTTATCGTACGTGCTGCCTATGCTCTGGGAGGATTAGGTAGCGGATTTTGCAACAATGAAGAAGAACTTAAAGCCCTGGCAGAAAAGGCATTCAATTATTCTTCTCAATTATTGATCGAAAAATCACTCAAAGGATGGAAAGAAATCGAATATGAAGTAGTCCGTGATAAATATGATAACTGCATCACTGTCTGTAACATGGAGAATTTTGATCCGCTGGGTATCCATACGGGAGAAAGTATCGTAGTAGCTCCTTCCCAGACATTATCCAACAGGGAATATCATAAACTCAGGGAACTGGCGATCCGGATCATCCGCCATATCGGTATCATCGGAGAATGTAATGTACAATATGCTTTCGATACGGTTTCCGAAGATTACAGGGTGATTGAGGTAAATGCCCGCCTGAGCCGTTCTTCTGCCTTAGCTTCAAAAGCCACAGGTTATCCGCTGGCTTTTGTCGCTGCCAAATTAGCTTTAGGGTATGGCTTACAAGACCTGAAAAATTCAGTAACTAAATCCACTACTGCATTTTTTGAACCGGCCCTGGATTATATTGTCTGTAAGATTCCCCGGTGGGACCTGGGAAAATTTCATGGTGTTTCACACGAAATCGGAAGCAGTATGAAAAGTGTGGGCGAAGTGATGTCTATCGGTAGAAGCTTTGAAGAAGTTATTCAAAAAGGACTGCGGATGATTGCTCAAGGTATGCATGGTTTTGTTGGAAATAAAACGCTGGAAGTGGATGATATTGATAAAGCACTTGCAGAACCTACCGACAAACGGATCTTCATTATCGCACAAGCTTTATCTCAGGGATATACCATCGAACGCATCCATGAACTCACAAAAATTGACTTGTGGTTTTTGCAAAAACTACAAAATATCTACCTGTGCTCCAAAGAAATAGAAAAATATAACTCTTTGGAGAACTTTTCTCCGGATTTACTGAAAGAAGCCAAACAAAAAGGTTTCTCAGATTTCCAGATTGCCCGTTTGATCTATAAAAATGAAGATCGGGCATCGGAAGAAAAATTCCGTGTGCGCACACAACGCAAAGCAATGCATATCGTTCCGGTAGTCAAACAAATAGATACATTAGCAGCTGAATATCCGGCACAAACCAATTACCTTTACTTAACATATAATGGCACATCAAATGATGTTAATTATTTAGGAGATAAAAAATCAGTTATTGTATTAGGATCAGGAGCCTACCGAATAGGAAGCAGCGTGGAATTCGACTGGTGTAGTGTCAATGCCTTGCAAACCATCCGGAAAAATGGATGGAGAGGTGTAATGATCAACTACAACCCGGAAACTGTTTCAACAGATTATGATATGTGCGACCGGCTTTATTTCGATGAACTGACTTATGAGCGGGTAATGGATATCGTTGAACTGGAAAATCCTCATGGCCTGGTTTTATCGATGGGAGGACAAATCCCGAATAACCTGGCGCTCGCCCTTGATAAAGCAGGAGTTCCCATCCTCGGAACATCAGCCAAAAATATAGATAATGCAGAAGACCGGCACAAATTTTCTTCCATGCTCGATCGCTTAGAGATTGATCAACCACGCTGGAAAGAGTTGACTTCCCTGCAGGATATCAATCTTTTTGTGGAAGAAGTGGGATTCCCGGTACTCGTTCGTCCGTCTTATGTGCTGTCCGGAGCCGCTATGAATGTTTGCTCCAATTCATCAGAACTCGAACAATTCCTGAAACTGGCCGCCAATGTCTCTCAAAAACACCCGGTTGTGGTCAGCGAATTTATAGAAAATGCCAAAGAAATTGAAATAGATGCTGTCGCCAACAAAGGAGATATCGTCACCTATGCTATCTCAGAACATATCGAATTTGCAGGCGTACACTCCGGAGATGCAACCATCCAGTTTCCCCCGCAACGTTTGTATGTGGAGACTGTAAGACGAATCAAACGAATTGCGAAACAAATTGCCGAAGCACTGGAAATTACAGGTCCTTTCAATATCCAGTTTTTAGCAAAAGACAATGATATCAAAGTGATCGAATGTAATTTACGGGCATCCCGGAGTTTCCCATTCGTATCCAAGGTACTGAAATTAAACTTTATAGAAATCGCCACCCGTGTCATGCTGGGCGAAACAGTAGAAAAACCGAACAAAAGCGAATTCGACCTGGATTATGTGGGCATCAAGGCTTCACAATTTTCTTTCTCCCGCCTGCAAAAAGCAGATCCGGTACTGGGCGTAGATATGGCATCAACCGGAGAAGTGGGTTGCCTTGGAGATGATTATTATGAGGCCGTTCTCAAAGCCATGCTTTCCGTAGGGATGAAAGTGCCGAAGAAAAATATCCTGATCTCCAGCGGTACAGCTAAATCAAAAGTGGAACTGCTCGAAAGCGCCAAGGTGCTACAGGAAAAAGGTTATGTCTTGTATGCCACTAAAGGATCTCATCAATTTCTGGAAGAAAACGGGATTCCGGCCATCCATACTTATCAGCCCAATGAAAAAGGATTTCCTAATGCATTGGACCTGATACATGAAAAACAAGTGGATTTAGTCATCAATATCCCGAAAAATCTTACACAGGAAGAATTGAAAAACGGCTATTTAGTCCGCCGGAATGCAATAGATTTCAATATCCCCTTGTTTACAAATGCCCGGTTAGCATCAGCATTCATCCATGCTTTTTGTGAAATCGACATGCAAAATATACCGATTAAAAGTTGGAACGAATATAAATGACCCATTTATGTAAATTTATCACAGACTCAAAGTCCGGCAGGACTTTTACGTGGATAACCCCTTGCAAGCCGATAGGCCAGCTCGGGGGTTTAACTCAGCAACAATAATTCTTAATTTTTAATTATTATGTGCGGAATAGTAGGTTACATCGGGAAGCAACAAGCTTATCCCATTTTAATTAAAGGATTGCACCGGTTGGAATACCGGGGATACGACAGCGCCGGAGTCGCATTGATCAACGGAAACACTGAATTAAATGTTTTCAAAGCCAAAGGCAGAGTATCTGATCTGGAAGAATTTTGTAAAAGTAAAGATATTTCAGGAAGCATAGGTATCGCACACACCCGTTGGGCAACGCATGGAGAGCCAAGCAATGCGAATGCTCATCCCCATTATTCTCAATCGGAAAATATGGCACTGATCCACAATGGGATTATCGAAAATTATGCTGTATTGAAAGAAGAATTGATGTCAAAAGGTTATTCTTTCCAAAGTACTACAGATACGGAAGTATTGATTCAATTGATTGAATATGTCAAAGTTTCCAACAAAGTGGATACTTGTACTGCCGTTCAACTTGCGCTGAAACAGGTTGTAGGTGCCTATGCCATCGCTGTCATTGAAAAAGAAAACCCTGATTGTATCATTGCGGCAAGAAAAAGTAGTCCGCTGGTAGTAGGAATCGGTGAAGATGAATTTTTTATAGCATCCGATGCTTCTCCGATTATTGAATATACCAACAAGGTGATCTATCTGGAAGATGAAGAAATCGCTATCATCCGGAGAAACGAGCAACCTAAAATTGTCAACCTTGGGAATGTGGAAAAAACACATGAAATCACTCAATTGGAAATGAGTCTGAGCCAACTGGAAAAAGGAGGATATGCACATTTCATGTTGAAAGAGATTTTCGAACAACCCCGTACTTTGCGGGATTGTATGCGCGGACGAATCAATGTAGAATGTAACAATGTCGTACTCTCCGGGATTATCGACCATAAAGAAAAATTCCTGAATGCCCGCCGTATCCTCATTTTGGCTTGCGGAACATCCTGGCATGCCGGATTGATCGGCGAATATCTGTTTGAAGAATTCTGTCGCATCCCTGTGGAAGTAGAATATTCGTCTGAATTCCGTTACCGGAATCCTGTCATTTACCCTGACGATATTGTCATTGCAATTTCGCAATCCGGAGAAACGGCCGATACTCTGGCTGCCATCGAATTGGCTAAGGAAGCGGGAGCTTTTGTATATGGTATCTGTAATGTGGTTGGGTCTTCTATCCCCCGGAATACACATTCGGGTTCTTATACACATGTAGGCCCTGAAATCGGAGTAGCCTCAACCAAAGCATTTACCGCTCAGGTGTTGGTCCTGGCTTTGATGGCATTGTGTATTGCCCGTGAAAAAAAGACAATCCGGGAAGACCGGTTTTTATCGGTATTGTCCGAGATCAATACTATTCCTGATAAAGTGGAACTTATTCTGCAATCCAATAAAAAAATCGAAGAGCTTTCGAAGATCTATACTTACGCACAAAATTTCATTTATCTGGGAAGGGGTTATGGTTATCCGGTGGCGCTTGAAGGGGCTCTGAAACTGAAAGAGATTTCTTATATTCATGCTGAAGGATATCCGGCCGCAGAAATGAAACATGGTCCGATTGCATTGATTGATAATGAGATGCCTGTTGTTGTCATTGCTACCAATAATGGTACTTATGATAAAATGATCAGTAATATCCAGGAAATCAAAGCAAGAAAAGGACGGGTAATCGCTATCATTAATGAAGATGATTCAATCGTAAAAAGCATTGCCGATTATGTGATTGAAATCCCTCCTGTAGAAGAATGTGTCTCTCCCCTACTCTCTACAATTCCTTTGCAATTGTTGTCATACCATATTGCGGTCAACAAAGGAAGAGATGTGGATATGCCCAGAAATCTGGCAAAATCGGTGACTGTGGAGTGAGTATATATGAAATTTAGGCCTATATTTGCAGGATGTTTACTAATTCTGCAAATCCGGCTATCCTTCATTTTGAGTTGTTTAAACAATTCAAAAACATTACAGACTTTTCTACTACCCGTCAGGGAGGATGTAGTACAGGAAATTTTGATGCTTTCAATCTAAGCTATTATTCCGGAGATCTCAAAAAAAATGTAGACAAAAACCGAAGAAAGTTATGCAAAGATCTCCATTTAATCGAAAATAATCTGTTTGTTCCTTATCAGACACACCATTCTGAAATAGTCATCATCGATGATGATTTTCTGCAATCTAAAAAAGAAGATCAGGAAATAAAATTACAAGGAAAAGACGCATTAATCACTTCCCTGAAAAATGTTTCCATCGCCATAACCACTGCAGATTGCGTGCCGATTATACTTTATGCTGCAGATAAAAATGTAATCGGAGCTGTTCATGCAGGCTGGAGGGGAACTGTATCGTATATTCTGAAAAAAACCATACAAACAATGATCAACCATTATCATTGTAATCCTGATTGTATTTATGCCGCAATCGGGCCATCTATCAGTCCTGCAGTCTTTGAAACGGGAGATGAAGTATACCTGACTTTCAAAGATGCCGGATTTGATATGCCTTCCATCTCATTCAAACATCCTGATACCCGAAAATATCATATCAATCTTTGGGAAGCTAATAAACAACAGCTGATGGCATCAAACATCCCCGAAAACCAGATAGAAATCGCCGGCATCTGCACTTATTCCGAATCAGAACAATTTTTTTCAGCCAGAAAACTAAGCATCACATCCGGCAGAATGCTCACCGGAATCTGCATGCTATAAAAAATCCTGCTTCATTTCCATTTTTAATTCTTAATTTTTAATTCTTAATTGAAATTATCGTACTTTTGCTTCTCATCAAAAAATATCATCAATGGTATTAAATTACATCTGGATCGGATTTTTCGCGATTGCCTTTGCTGTCGGCCTCTGCAAGGTTATATTCACAGGAGACTTGAATGTTTTTACAGAAATGATGAATGCCTCCTTTTCATCAGCAAAAACAGCATTTGAAATTTCACTCGGACTGACCGGTATTTTATCTTTGTGGTTAGGGTTTATGAAAATCGGCGAAAAAGGAGGAATGGTTAATTTCCTCGCCCGGGTAGGTAGTCCTGTTTTCAGCCGGTTGTTCCCGGATATTCCCAAAGGACATCCTGCCAGTGGGTCTATATTTATGAATATTGCAGCCAACATGTTGAATCTGGATAATGCGGCCACTCCCTTGGGCTTGAAAGCCATGAAAGAATTGCAGGAATTAAATAAAGACAAGGATACTGCCTCCAATCCAATGATTATGTTCATTGTGCTGAATGCATCCGGATTAACCCTCATTCCGATTACCATCATGGTATACAGAACTCAAATGGGATCTGCCAATCCATCCGATATATTTATCCCCTTAACGATTGCCACGTTTGTCGCCACATTGGCCGGACTGATTTATGTCTGCATCAAGCAACGGATCAATATGTTTGATAAGGTATTATTAAGCCTTTTCACCGGAATAATTGCTTTTATTGTTGGGGTTGTTTTATTGGTTCGCTCTTTTCCGCAGGAAACGGTCTCCGTTTATTCAAGTTTCATAGCCAACCTGATCTTGTTCTGCATCATTATTGCTTTCATTGTAGCAGGAGTAAGAAAAAAGGTGAATGTGTATGATGCTTTCATTGAAGGAGCAAAAGAAGGATTCAAAACAGCAGTAATGATCATTCCTTATTTAGTCGCTATGCTCGTTGGAATCGCACTTTTCAGGGCCTCCGGAGCCATGGACTTCCTGATCAATGGAGTCGCCTCTTTCTTTGTTTATTGTGGGGTCAATACGGATTTTGTTCCGGCACTGCCTACTGCGATCATGAAACCATTGAGTGGTAGTGGTGCCCGAGGTATGATGCTGGATGCCATGCAGACTTATGGGGCAGATTCTTTTGTGGGACGTTTAGCCAGTATTTTTCAGGGGTCTACAGATACTACTTTTTATTTAGTGGCCGTTTATTATGGGGCTGTAAATGTTAAAAACACCCGGTATACGATCAGCGGGTCTTTGATTGCAGATCTGTTTGGGGTTATTGCAGCTATTTTTGTTTGTTATTTATTTTTTGGGTGATAAAAAATAAATGATTCGCTGATTGTGGTAGCAAGAGGGCGGGTGCAACCCGCCCCAACACCGGTCATTTCAATTTCTAATTGCAATCTTGCTCAAAAACTTGATTTCATCCAGATTTTGGTAATCATACTGGTAAATTCCATCATCAGCAATCGTCATCAAAACATTGTTAAAAGGAATGACATCATAAGCGTCCATTCCCGGGTAATGGGCCAAACGTTTTCCCATCATTATCAAAGGATCTTTGGCATCATACACTTTCAATCCATCATCACATAGAAAAAGGGTTCCATTGTCAATTCCCAGCCCTTTGGGATTTTTCATATTATAAGTTGCAATAGGCCGAGGGGCATCCACATTGCTTACATCAATGATAATCAGCTCATTGGCATTCTGTCCGCACATATTTCCCGAACGTACAGTAACAAATGCGATATTATTTTCAACAACAACCGGATCGCATCCCCATATATGACCTATAAATGATCTGAATCTCGGTGAAAGCGGATCTTCAATTGAATAAATCAACAACCCATTGGGAGTTCCCATAAATAATTTATCTTCATAACTAAAAATGGTTTCCACATTATATCCTATGTAAATATTCTCTGATATTTTTACAGGCTCTGCAGCAGAAAGACCAAATATAGACAATTGATTATTTATTATAGCATACATATATGTAGGTCCGTCATACACACCTATCATTTCACTTGCCTTTTGAGTATAAAGACTGAACCTTGCCATAGAACCTGTAAGCCCATTGGAAGAAGGTACGGAAGCTTTCTCCGCATTCATATAAACATAAGCATCTGTATCATATCTGGAACGCTCTACCCGTTCTTTTCTCTCAACCAACTTCCAACCGACAATAATACCTTCGCGTCCTCCTTCAGGATACACCTTCGCATAATCATAACTGTAATTATTTGTAATCTGGGGTAATACCTGTGGAAAAACATTTTCTAAACGACCTTTATATTCAGGTTTATCAGGATTATTGATGTCAAACCAAACCAGGTCAATATAACTATCTGCAAACAATTTCCCCTGAGATATAGCGAGATCTACATTCCCCATTAACTCGATGAAACCGATGTTTTCCGGAGAAGAAGGATCCCGGTTATCAATAATGTGAATTCCTTTTTCCGGTTCTGATACATAGAGATATCCTCCATAAAAACACATTTTGCCTTGTTGAACGATTTCCTGTGGCAGTTCGGAGACATTCACCGGTCCCCTGAAATCGTCAAATGACATCATAACCGGTTCATTGACCTGATAAGTTATAACATCCGTAATTGTATCATTACAGGCATAAAACAGGCCTGTACCTACAAGCAGTAAAGAAATAATGATTTTTTTCATGATAAATATGTATTAAAATGAATATTGTAATCCGGCTCCAATTCCAACAGAAACAGGCCAATCCGTACGGATACTTTCCGGTTGGTCATTGTCAAAATAGTAGCTGAAGCGTGGTTCAACATAAAATTTCATGCCTCTGTAAAGGCTATAGCTTACTCCTAAAGAACTGTTTAATGACCATTGCAGACCATCAATTTTTCTTTTCTGAGTAGTGGTATAAGTATAATTTTCCAGATATTGATTTACAACAGTCTTCATCCGGAGTCCTTTCTCAAGCATAACACCTCCGGAAAAATAAATATTCCAACGAGGATTACTGTTCCATATATTTACAACTCCATTGAGAGGAATTCCAAGATAATGAAGTTGTTGGGTAGCTTCGGAAGGTCTCCAAAAAGAAGTCCATTGGTAAGTTGATGATAAATAGGTATAAACCAAGCCGGTTTCCAATCCCCAATGTTTATTCATATATTTACGAACTGTTAAACCAAATGATAATGGTGGCGCATATGTTGCTTTTGTATTTTCCGGAATCAATCCGTTATTGGAAAGGAAATCACTTTTATTCCCGTCATAACCGGTACTGGGAGATGCATATTCATTTTGATATATAGCATCATAACTGTCATTATTGCCCAATCCACTACCGGTACCAAAATTTGCAGCTAATAACCAGCTTTCTTTTTGCTTCTTTTTTGGATGAACCGGATTATCTGTATTTACCCCAAATGTTGACTGATTTTTTTTATCCGGTAAATCTTTTTTCAGATCAGTTTCATTATTTGATTTTTTTTCTTTTTTATTTTCAACAACCAAAATTTCTCCGGAAGAAAGGCTATCCTTCGTTTCCTTTTTATCCGTTTCCACCGGAGATTCTCTTATTACAGGATTTGATGTCTGAACAGAAACAAGCATATTTTTTCTTAGTGGATGATCTATCTGAGGTTTTCCTTTATCTCCATCCTGTATACTAGTCATAGCATCAGGTTTTGCAATATCTTGTATGGGCAGATATTCGATTTCTTCCGAAAAAACCGGACTTTGTGTATATTGGGTCGAACGATCTTTTATGTAAAATAAAGATAGCACCAATATAATTACCATAATCGCAGCTACACCACTCCATACCCTAATCAATTTTTTCCTGAAGGATGTATTTTGGGACAAACGTTTGTTGATCATATCCCAATCCGAAGGATCAACAGGGACTTCATGATTCTCCAGTTTCTGCCGGAAAATCTCGTTGAAATCGTCATATTTATTGTTGCTGTTCATTGAATTGAGTTTTATTTTATCGTTTATCTTCCAGAATCATTTTTTGTAATAACTGCCTTGCTCTTATAAATTGAGTTCTTGAAGTTACTTCCTGAATACCAAGTTCCTCCGCAATTTCAGCATGTAAATATCCTTCTATGGCATACATATTGAATATGGTCCGGTATCCATGAGGAAGTTTAGTTACATATGCAAGTAAATCATTGGCTGATAATTGTTGTAAAACTGAAATATCCGTATCCTGTAAATGGAGAGCTTCTGTTATATCCGTACTAAATCTTAGTACATCATTGCTTTTGCGTAGGTATTCCAATGCCGTATTCACAAAAATCTTCTTCACCCAGGCAGGGAATGCTCCCTTACCTGAATAAGTGTGAATTTTAGTGAATAAAGTAACGAATCCATCCTGCAATAAATCTCGGGCTGTTTCCTTCTCTCCGGCATACCTCAGGCAAATACTCATCATTGCCGGAGCGTATTTTTCATATAGTTGTTTTTGTGCCCATGATTCGTGGTTTATGCATCCATTTATTAAGGATTGTTCTTCCATTCAATTAGTTTCTGTAATATAGATGCAAATGTAAGGAAAAGTGTTGCACACTTCGTTACTTTTTTTGCTGCACCAAAAAAAGTAACCAAAAAAAAGGCGCTTTTCGTCAAAATGAACTTGCTCAATCGCCTACGGCTCTTTCGCTTCGGACAGCATTTTGACAACAAGGTATACCCCCCAAACCCCCTTGGGGGATTATCCGGGCATAAAGCCCGGGTTAAACTTGAAAGTTCTGTGAATTTTATTAACTGTGATTCTCGTGATTCTTACATTTTGTTCTGATTTTTTAGCCAGAAAAGATGCCAGAAATAAAAAGGAGGCCCATAAAAGCCTTCTATTTCCGTATATCTTAAGGTTCATTGCTCGTAAGTCACCTTTGCATAGTTCATTTACTCTTCAATCTTATCTCAAAATTACAATTTTGAGCTCGTTACACAAAAATATCTGTAGTAATTATAACAAAACAGGCATATTTGTTACGTGCGTCAGCTGACCGGCCTTAGGAAAAAAGCGTTAAAAAAAATACGCAGTGAAGGCGTTAAAAACGAAAAACTGTTTGAGCGCCAAAGGCGCGAGTTTTTTTCGTTTAGCCGGAACGAAGCATTTTTTAGCATTTTTCCGGCAGCCTTGAATTTTTTGTTACTTTTTGTTTCAAGACAAAAAGTAAGGCGACAAAAAAAATGATTTTTACCCTTTTTTGCATCAAGGCAAAAACCCCTCTATTTTACCACTACAAGAGAAGTTTTCTGCTCCCCTCCCACTTCAACCTGCACCACATAAACCCCTTTATACAACTGGAACTGAGCCGTTCCGGACACTGCAGATTCCGCAGCAACAAGTCCCCCGGACATATTAAATATCCGGATGTTTGCGTTTTCAACACCTACAACATAAAGAGTCCCATTGGAAGGGTATATCCGGATCGCATTAAATTCAGGATTATCCAGAGAGACATCATCTCTTTTGATCTCTTCAAAAGTGAATACAGCTGTAGCACCAAACGTTGCTGTAGCTGTCATTTTAATATCCGTATTGGTCTCATTTTTCAAGAAAATATCCGAAGGCCCTTTAATCGCAAATTTTCCTTCTTCAATGATATAAATATCAAAAAGCCCCTTTTTAATCACGCCATCATCATCCGAAGGATTGGCTGCGGTGTAAACATCATTTTCTGCCCAGATTTTCAGGAATTGTCCTGTTCCCTTGTTTTGGATAATATATTGACCAGGGGCTACATTGATAATATTCCACAGATCATAATTTTCCGGCAAAGCATTTCCTGCTGCAGTAATATCTGCAATAGTAATCTTATCACCTCCATCATTGGTAGATGTACCTTTATAAGCTTTTATTAGACATAAATTCGGATTCACATTACTATGTATGCGAACGGTTTTTTCAGCTGTTTCCGTCATATTAACCAACACCATACTTGTTGAAAAAGTATCCATTGCATCGGATAATTGCATATATGCAGTATTCATTTCTGCAATTGCTGCGCTGGCATTGTCATAGACTGCCTGTGCAGCTTCTTTCAGTGCAATCATTTCTAATTGCTTGGCTTCATCGTAGAAGGAAACAGATGCTGACATTCTTGCCGGATACGACTCGTAAATAACTGCTTTTTCAATCAAACTTTTGAGACTTTGTTTAGTGGTAGTTTCAATAATACAAAAATAATGTTTACCATCATTTCCGCCCTTATCAAAAAACACTGCTGAACCCTCAACATTGGCATCTGTACCTAAATATGCTCCTGATTTTACATTTTTAATCTTTGCATTGGAACTCCAACTCGCAGCTTTTTCCACCAAAAAACGTGTAGCTCCGTCAGAACTGATGGAAGTATAGAATGTTCCCCGGTAGGTATTATTCGCCACATTGCTTCTTCCCATGTATTCACCGGTTGAAATCAATTGCAGACTATAAGTATTATCGGCATTCACAATACATTTGAATTGCTGTGAAGCATCTCCTGTAGGTGTTTGTATTTCAGTATTCATGGCAGCATCCGACCGTTTTCCGAGATAAGAACCGCTTCCTCCTGCATGAATGATGGTATAAATTTTGTCATTTTCAAGGGTCAAAAGAGATTTATATGCAGATGCAGAACCTGCAAATATCATTATGAATATAAAAAAGAACGACAATTTTCTTTTCATGATAAATAACTTTTTAAATAAACAGATTACTTTTTGATAAATTTCAAACTCTCTTCATTGTTGATTTTTAGAATATAATGTCCTGATTGTAAGTTTTTTACATTCAAGCCACCATCATAATTCGTATCCATCACCAATTTCCCAAGCACATTGAATATCTGTACCCTGGAAGATATTTCTTCTCCGGATAAATATAGGACATCATCCACCGGATTCGGATAAATTTTCCGGTTTCCGATTTGCGGTTGTTTTCCTAAGGATGTGAGGTTCCGTGTATTTTCTACGACCATCCATCCTGCCGTTTCTTTTTGCATTTCAGTACTTGTGCCCCCTTTGGAAATTTCCCGTTGTTTAAATATGGAGGCTTTTTCTTTTGTGATTGTCTGCGTCCGCAAAGTTGCTGTAATCTGATCATTTGTTGTTTGAAGGGATGCAAAAAATCCCGGATTTTCAAATGTTTCTCCAAATAAAATTTCGGTAGGATAAGCAGAATACCAAACAGAGTTATCAGCGGTCCGTCCAACTTTTATCTTCTGTCCCTGCCATCTTCCCGTACCCGGAGTAACTGCCAGATAACACACATTTTCTCTTGGAACATAAGAAGATGCATTTGCGGCTTCTTTCTGTAAACAGATTTCAAATCCATTTTTGGAAACATTCCGGATACGAACAGCTGTCGCAAAATCGGTTTTACTGGTAACCTGGGTAGTGAAGACCACCGGAATTTCATCAAATGGAGTAGGAAATGTAACTGTCGACCAGGTTTCACTGACCTTCTCTGCCAATCCTGCCTTGGCAGAAATACCTTTCCAATCATATTCACCCGGAGGAAGCACAACAAAATTAATATCTTCTTTTTTGGCAAAAGTAGAAGCATTAGTATATGCCCAGGGATCTAAATGAAACATAAAAGAAAGCGGAGTCAGGATTTTAATCCGGTAACTGAGAGGTGTTGCATTGTTATAGGAAGGTGTTCCAAACACAACAACCGGAGTTTTGTCTGTTGTGTAGCCAAAACAATACCTCGACCAACTGTTGTTGTTCAATGAAAGTTTTCCAAATTGAAAAAGCTCGTTTCCTTCGGCTAAAATTAAAGAAACTGTATTGGATACAAGTGTACTTCCTGTATATGATATTTGATAGATTCGATAACTCAAAGAAACATTTTTAGATACATCCATATCTTCATAGAAATTGACCCCTTTCCCTGTCCGGCCAATTTCTCCAAAAGCACCTCCATTCACAGACTTTTCTATAATTGCTCCTCTCGCCATATCCCCGTTGGAATCAGTCCAGGTCAGTTGGATACCGGCACCATTTTCCAGAGATTTATAAGAAAGAGTTGCTGCCGTATTTACAAAAGACCATTTAGGGATCACTTCATCTGCTTTTTTGAAGGCTATCGGGGGACAGTTATCCCGGTAATAAATTCCCATCGGAGTAAAAGCATTATCATCATTGATAACCGATCGTTTAGCTTCTACCCAGTTATAAATAGAATATCGTTCGACGAAATGGGCGGTATCAAGCACCTGCAAGATTCCTTTGATATCATTGTATTGTTTAGTCATTTGTTCAGACCAGGAACTGGGCCAGGACTCTGTAGTCCAGTTAGCCCCGTTATTCCATTCTTTAATCCAGATAGGACGGCCTGTTTTGTCGTACACTGCTTTCAAGTCATTATACCATTGTGTTGGGGTTTTGGAAGCCCAATAAGCATGCACTACAACATAGTCTACCCGGTAATCACGTTTTTTACATTCATCCATGAAACTGTACAACCAGTTGAAATCAGTAGTGGCAGGACTTCCGATACGCAATCCGCTTTTGAACATATTAGGCCAGTCGGCAATCGCTTCCGAAACAGGAATCATAGTCCCATCCTGTTGTTCAGAATGGTCTGGCTCATTATACCCCATCAAGTGTGTCACATTATTGATGGCATTGATTGTAGAATAAGACGGCCACCATCGTTTGGCATGGATAGGCACATATTCCACATCTTTAGAAGAACTGCCATCAGCGCTCCAGGTATATAACCAGGTTGAGTTTGTTTTCAAGGCATTGTCCATCGGACTGCCTCCATTGCGGTTTCCTGTCTGGCACCATCCCTTTTTACTCACCCATTGCCATTTAAAAACACGGATAAAAGAAACAGATTCATCCAATTCTTTTGAAATATTTGAAACCAAAAGGTCGCTTTTATCGGCAATAAATACACGGCTGTAACCTGTTCCATCGGCATTATTAGCCAATGTCGCCATATAGCCCCTTTTCAATTTAAAAGAACGGATTTTATTATCGAACTCTCCCAGTTTGTTGTGATAAGTATTGATTGCATACTTGTTGGATTTCCCTTTAAACATAGGTTCTGTAAAAACCTCCAGTGGTTTATAACCGGAAGGATGCGGAATAATAACGGATCCATCGGCATAAATAGCAATCCGGGCATTTGTTTCATTGGTATAATCAAACACTTTTCCATTGATCAGAATATTGTTTTTATATTTGGATCCTACAGCCGATGGCTTCAAATGATCAAAGAATAACCAGGAAGATTCATCGGTAAGATTGATTGTTGTATTAACTAAAACATTTTCAGTACCTGTGATGTGCAGATCAGTCACTGCAGGAACATCCAACTGTCCTTTGTCAACATATTTCTCGACAGTTATTTCCGTGGCAAATAAGCTTTTCAGGGAAAAGAAAAACAGGAAAAATAGTATATATCTGGTTCTCATATTATTCTGATTTTTTAGTTAATTTAACATTGTCTACATCTAACCATTTGTCTTTGTCAGCCACAGTTCCACTGCTTAGTTGAGAACCGGTTGCTCCAATCATAATTCTTATTTTAGAAGAATATGATCCCGATGTTATATTCCGGGTAACAGTAAACCAGGATTCATCTTTCGGGTTTGTTATGTTCGTTTTGGAAGTAACTCCCCAGGTTTCCGATTTGGAGTCATAATATTGTATCTGGTAAAAAGGAGTAAGTATACCACTTCCGGTTGTAACTTTTGAAATCCGTACTTGAAAAGTAAATACATAACTTGTCAGAGGTTCCACATCAATGGTTTGATATATTCCGCCATCCTGATTTCCATTCCACTCGTACTTCTGGATACGCAAATATTGATGTCCCCTGGCAGCAGAAGCCGGATTTTCATATTGCATGGTTGCACGGATATTGTATCTGTACAAACCTTCATTATTATATACCCCATCTGTGATATCTTCAATCCCTTCTTGTTTATTCCAACCCGGAAGAAATATCACACAATTAGTTTTACTTTCATATGAAAAAACATCGAATCCGGAATCTTCAAAATCTCCGTTGATAACCAAATTATCCTGGGCATAAAAAAGGGAAGAATTACTTATCAGAATAAAAAACAAAATAAAGTAATGTTTTATCATCATATTGGCATTAAAAATTAATTATTAGTGTTAAATTGTACCATTACAAAAGTATAGCATATCCGGAAATAACGGGTTGAATTTATTGCCAAAATCGGAAAAGTTTCATTCAATTTTTTGAGGCCTGACAAGATAATTATCGGGTAGAAAAAAAATAGTAACTTTGCATCGTATTTTGAATCATAGTTTCTTTTCAAAAAAATACTTATGCCTATTACTTATCAAACAGAAGACATTGATTTCCCGAAAATGAAAAAAAGGGAAACAAGCATCTGGATCAAAGAGATTGCTCTTCATCACAAGAAAAAAGTAGATGAAATCGCATTTATTTTTTGTTCGGATGAAAAAATACTGGAGATTAATAAACAATATCTCCAACATGATTATTACACGGATATTATTACTTTCGACTATACGGAAGATGATTTAATCTCAGGGGATATATTTATTTCTTTAGATACCGTGAAAAGCAATTCCGAAAAATTCGGCACGGATTATGAAGAAGAATTACACCGGGTAATTATCCATGGTATCCTCCACCTGTGCGGATTCAAAGATAAAACTCCGGAAGAAGAAAAATCGATGAGAGAAAAAGAAAACGAAGCGTTGAATATTTATAAAAACTGATGAAATTTAATTATGATGTAATCGTTGTAGGAGCCGGTCATGCCGGATGTGAAGCAGCAACCGCTGCAGCAAATTTAGGTTCGCAAACGCTCCTGATAACGATGGATATGAATAAAATTGCTCAAATGAGCTGTAATCCGGCTGTCGGCGGGATTGCCAAAGGACAGATTGTGCGTGAAATTGATGCTCTCGGCGGACAAATGGGTATCGTTACGGATCAAACGGCTATTCAATTCCGGATCCTGAACCGGTCTAAAGGTCCGGCGATGTGGAGCCCGCGCGCTCAAAGTGACCGGGCCCGGTTTATTGAGGTTTGGAGACAAACGATAGACCAAACAGGAAATCTGTTTGTATGGCAGGATACTGTTCGCGAAATACTCGTTGAAAACGGAGAAATCAGAGGAGTAAAAACGTTTATGGGTGTTGAGTTTAAAGCGCACTCAGTGGTACTTACTACAGGTACTTTTCTAAATGGATTAATTCATATAGGGAAGACACAGTTTGACGGCGGACGAATTTCCGAACCGGCTTCTTACGGAATTACCGAACAATTGAAAACCTTAGGTTTTACTACCGACAGAATGAAAACCGGCACACCGGTAAGAATTGACGGTAAAAGCGTAGATTTTTCATTGATGGGTGAACAAAAAGGAGAAGATGATTTTCATAAATTTTCTTATCTGGATTTCAAACCTCGTCCATTGAAACAATTGAGTTGCTGGACAACTTACACCAATGAACAAACGCATGATATACTTAGAAAAGGTTTAGATGATTCTCCTTTATATAATGGACAGATAAAAAGTATCGGTCCCCGGTATTGTCCAAGCATAGAAACAAAAATTGTTACTTTTGCCGATAAAACCGAGCATCAATTGTTTTTAGAACCGGAAGGAGAAAATACCCAGGAATATTACCTGAATGGTTTTTCGTCTTCCCTTCCACTTCACATTCAGCTCGAAGCTTTACAAACCATTCCTGCATTCCGGAATCTGCATATCTATCGCCCAGGCTATGCAATCGAGTACGATTTCTTTGATCCCACGCAACTCAATCATACCCTGGAAACAAAAAGAATAAAAAATTTATTTTTTGCCGGACAGATCAATGGAACTACCGGTTATGAAGAAGCCGGCGGACAAGGTCTTATCGCAGGGATCAATGCACATATCAATTGTCATGGCGGAGAACCTTTTGTTTTAAAAAGAGATGAAGCCTATATCGGCGTTTTGATCGACGATCTGGTAACCAAGGGAGTTGATGAACCATACCGGATGTTTACTTCAAGAGCAGAATACAGAATTTTACTTCGTCAGGATGATGCAGATATGCGCCTGACAGAAAAAGCATATCAGATAGGATTAGCCAAGCAAGACCGCTATGATCTGCTGCTTTCGAAAAAACAATGGGTAGAAAAAATTATCACTTTTGCAGACAACTATTCTGTCAAGCCTCAACAAGTAAATGATAGTCTTGAAAATTTAGGAACATCTGCATTGAAACATGGTTGTAAACTTCGGGACTTAATTGTCCGTCCTCAACTAAACATAGAAAGTACAGCTCAAATAATTCCTTCATTCCAACGAGAATTAGATCAAATTTCCGATTCAAGGAAAGAAGAAATTATCGAAGCCGCAGAAATCATTCTAAAATATGATGGATATATTAAGAGAGAAAAAATTATTGCAGATAAAATCAATCGTTTGGAAAATATCCGGATAAAAGATAAATTTGATTACAACAATCTTGCATCTTTGTCTACAGAGGCCAAACAAAAACTTACAAGAATCAATCCGGAAACTCTTGCGCAGGCAAGTAGAATTCCAGGAGTTTCGCCAAGTGACATTAATGTATTACTTGTTTTATTTGGACGGTAAAAATAGTGTTCCACGTGGAACAATTTGACAAATTTCAAAAATATGAGTATAGAAACATTGAAAAGTTCAATAAGGAATGTGCCCGATTTTCCGAAAAAAGGGATCCAGTTCAAAGATGTAACAACGCTATTCAAAGATCATGAAAATCTTCAAGAGTTGTCTGATCTACTTTATGAAATGTACAAAGGGAGAGGAATTACAAAAGTAGTGGGAATAGAATCCAGAGGATTTATCATGGGACCAATCCTGGCTACGAGATTAAATGCCGGGTTCATCCCCATACGAAAGCCGGGCAAACTTCCCGCTGCTGTTTATGAAGAATCATATGGAAAAGAATATGGGGAAGATACCATTCAGATACATCAGGATGCTTTAAACGAAAATGATGTTGTACTATTACATGATGATTTGCTGGCAACAGGAGGAACAATGGAAGCTGCCTATGAATTAGTAAAGAGATTTCATCCGAAAAAAATATACATAAACTTTTTAATAGAACTGGAAGAACTCAAAGGAAGAGAGCTTTTCGGAGATGAAGTAGAAGTAACTACTATGATCCAATACCCGATTTGATACGCAGACACTATTCATGGAAAAAGAAGCATATAAAAAACATATTGAAAATATTCTTTCTGTACTACCCGAAGATCCGGGATGTTATCAATACTTCGATGAAGAGGGAAAAATTATCTACGTAGGTAAAGCAAAAAACCTTAAACGGAGAGTAAGTTCTTATTTTCATAAAGAACATGAATATGTCAAGACCAGAGTCCTTGTCAAAAAAATCAGGGATATAAAATATATTGTTGTCAAAAATGAAGAGGATGCCTTGTTGTTGGAAAATAGTTTGATAAAAGAACACCAACCAAGGTATAATGCTATGTTGAAAGATGACAAATCGTATCCTTCAATCGTCATCCGCAACGAAATATTACCACGGGTATATGCAACACGGCAAATCGTAAAAGACGGATCTACTTATTTTGGCCCCTACTCTTCTGTCCCGGCTATGAAAGCAATCTTGCAGGCAATCAAAAATATTTATCCTTTACGTACCTGTACTTATCCCTTTACTCCGGAAAACCTCAGACAAAAAAAATATCCTGTCTGCCTCCAATACCATATCAAAAAATGTTTAGGCCCCTGCCAAGGCTATCAGACAATAGATAATTATTTGAAAAATGTTGCAGAAATAAAAGAAATACTGGGAGGAAATACTTCCAAAATAACCAATCAGCTGCTCGACGAAATGAAAGCATTGGCCGATAATCTGCAATTTGAAGAAGCCCAAATAATAAAAGAAAAATACGACCTGATCCATAACTTCAAAACCAAATCGGAAGTTGTGAATCCAAGCCTGAATGATATTGATGTGTTTTCGTATGATGAAAATGAACAATCTGCATATATCAATTATCTGCACATCATCTCAGGTGCAATCATCCAGGGATATACCATCGAATATAAAAAGAGACTGGATGAACCGAAGGAAGAAATACTCGGATTGGGAATTGTGGAGCTGAGAACCCGTTTCAAAAGTAATACCAGAGAAATCATCGTTCCTTTTATCCCGGATATCAACCTGAATGATGTTATCTTTTCTATTCCTCAAAGAGGTGATAAAAAGAAACTGCTTGATTTGTCACTGCAGAATGTACGTCAATATAAAAACGACCAACTCAAAAGAGCGGAAAAACTCAATCCGGAACAACGGACTACCCGTATCCTGACAACGCTTAAAAATGATCTGCATCTACACGATTTACCCATCCATATCGAATGTTTTGACAACTCAAATATTCAGGGAACCAATCCCGTTTCTGCATGTGTAGTCTTCAAAAAAGCAAAAGCATCCAAAAAAGATTACCGCCACTTCAATATCAAAACAGTTACAGGTCCTGATGATTTTTCTTCTATGTACGAAACTGTCTTCAGACGTTATAAAAGACTTACGGAAGAAGAAACTCCCCTCCCCCAATTGATTGTCATAGACGGAGGTAAAGGACAACTTCACGCGGCAACAGATGCCTTGAAAGATCTCAATATATACGGGCAAATTGCCATTGTAGGCATTGCCAAACGCCTTGAAGAGATTTATTTTCCGGAAGATTCCGTACCTTTGTACCTGGATAAGAATTCCGAAAGTCTCAAGTTGATACAACAACTACGTGATGAAGCACACCGTTTCGGGATCACTTTCCACCGGAAAAAAAGGAGCAAACAACAAATTGTTTCAGAATTAGATACAGTCAAAGGTATCGGAGAAACATTGAAAACAAAACTTCTGAAACATTACAAGAGTGTAAAGAAAATCAAAGAAGCTCCTTTGGAAGAATTGGAAAATCTGATCGGAAAAAAGAAGGCGAATATTCTATACGAGGGATTAAAAAAATGAGAACAGTCATACAACGGGTCACCAAAGCATCTGTAAGCGTGGAGGAAACGATCATATCTTCCATTCAAGAGGGATTATTAATACTAGTCGGAATTGAAGATGCTGATAATGAAGAAGATATTGATTTTTTATGCAAAAAAATCACCCAATTGCGCATCTTTGATGATAAAGAGGGAATCATGAACGAATCCATTCTGGAAAAAGGAGGTGAAATCTTAGCTGTAAGTCAATTTACACTGCATGCCAGTACTAAGAAAGGGAATCGTCCCTCTTATATCAAAGCATCAAAATCTGAATTCGCATGTCCCATGTATCAACAGTTCTGCCATACATTGAGCGGGTTGTTGGGAAAAGAAGTACAAACCGGAGCTTTCGGACAACATATGAAGATTTCATTGATCAACGACGGACCAGTGACCATCATCATTGACAGTAAAAACAAAGAATAAATATCATAAATTATGACTGACGAAATCACCCTCAAAGAGGCCCAGAAAAAAGTGGATGATTGGATAAAAACTTATGGTGTCCGTTATTTCAACGAACTTACCAACATGGCAATCCTCACAGAAGAAGTAGGTGAACTGGCCCGTATCATGGCCAGAACATATGGCGATCAATCTTTCAAAAAAAGTGATTTAGAAAAAAATCTTCCCGATGAAATGGCCGATGTGCTGTGGGTATTGATCTGTTTAGCCAATCAAACAGGTGTAGACCTGACAGAAGCTTTTAAGAAAAATATCGAGAAAAAAACAAACAGAGACAAAGAAAGACATATTCAAAACAATAAACTGAAATAAATGGAAAAGTACAGACAAGCGCTTAGTCAATTCAGTGAGGCATTGAAAGATACCTCAGTAACACAAATAACAACCCAGATTCTGGCTAAACACGGAACAACAAACAATACTCCCAAGGTATATGAATGTTTGTATAGTTGCTTAGACCTGACATCTCTCAACCCTACAGATTCCAAAGAAAGTATCTGGAAAATGGTTGAAAAGGTTAATATGCAGGAAGAAAATCGTCCGGATATCTCAAATGTCGCTGCTATTTGTGTGTATCCCAACTTTATTACTACCGTCAAAGAAGCATTAACTGCTCCGGAAATAAAAGTGGCTGCTGTTTCCGGTGGATTCCCTGCATCACAAACCTTCATGGAGATAAAAATAGCAGAAACAGCATTGGCAGTATCCGATGGAGCTGATGAAATCGATATCGTCATCAATCTGGGTGCCTTCTTCGAAAACGACTATGAAACAATGTGTGAAGAAATTCAGGAAATAAAAGACAGTTGTGGAGAAGCTACATTGAAAGTAATTCTCGAAACAGGATTACTGAAGACTGCACAAAGCATCAAATATGCATCTATATTGGCCATTTTTTCAGGAGCTGATTTCCTGAAAACATCCACAGGAAAAAACTGTGAAGGAGCTACTCCTGAAGCCGTTTACACCATGTGTGAAACCATCCGGGAATATTACGCCTTACATAACAAAAAAATAGGAATCAAAATAGCCGGAGGTATCCGTACTGTAGAAGATGCCGTAAAATATTATACTGTCGTAAAAGATGTCCTCGGAGAAGAATGGCTTACCCCCGAATATTTCCGGATAGGAGCAAGTTCCCTGGCTGATAATTTATTGCAAGTATTATGATTATTCCATTATTAAAAAAATTCTGGATAAGTATCTTCCTATGCATAACGATACTTATCCTTTGCTTTATGAATACGGAACCTCTACCTAAAATAGAGATGACCGATTTTGATAAATTAGTCCACTACCTGATGTTTCTTGGTCTATCAGGTACCATCTTTTTTGAAAATACCAAATGGTTCAGAAAACGTATTTCCAACCAAAGAATATTCTGGGGATCCTTCCTCTTCCCTACCCTATTCAGCGGAGCCATAGAACTCATGCAGGAATATCTCGCACCTACCCGCTCCGGCGACTGGATGGACTTTTTTTTCGATGGACTTGGGACTTTAACGGGATTGGTTTTGTGTTGGCTGATCAACTTAAAAATTACGAATTACGAATTACGAATTAGGAATTAGGGGTAACAATGCCAAATTAGGAGTTACGAGTTATAAAATTATTTTTTCGTGCGTAAGCCAATTCGTAATTTCTAATTCGTAATTCGTAATTATTTGTTCCTCTCCATTATGTAGCCCGTAAGATCCGTTAAAGCCGATTTAGCTTCGGAATCAGGAAAGATACTAAGTGCAGTTTTTGCTTTATCAGCATATTGCTGCATTTTTTTATGGGCATAATCAATACCCTGGTTTTCTTTGGCAAAAGAAAGCAATAATTTTACATTCTCATCAGAAAAATTCTTCTCCCGGATAATTTGTATTAAGCGGTGTTTTTCTTCTGAAGAAGCCTGATTCAATGCAAATATCAATGGCAGGGTTACTTTTCCTTCTCGGATATCATTTCCTGTTGGTTTTCCTATCTCAGCCTCATCATAATAATCAAAAATATCGTCTCTGATCTGAAAACACATGCCTATATTTTCTCCATACAATTTCAAGGCATCTACCCATTCAGGAGATGCATCTGCAGATAAGGCTCCGATTTCTGTACAGGCAGAAAAAAGCATGGCTGTCTTCTTCCGGATCACATGTAAGTAACTTTCTTCTGAAAAATTGAACTGCTTTACATTATCCAACTGATCCAATTCTCCTGAAGCTAAATGCTTTCCTAATTGTCCGATTACACTAAAGATGGAAGGATTTCCAATGGAAACTGCTTTATAAAAAACAACAGATAAGATATAATCACCCGATAATACAGCTACCTTATTATCAAAAACTGCATTCACCGAAGGCTCTCCCCTCCTCTTTTCAGTCTCATCCACTACATCGTCATGGATCAGGGAAGCAGTATGAAGCAGCTCAATCAACACTGCAGATTCTATAGATACAGATGTTACTTTTCCGGACATCAAAGCCGAAAGCAAAACAACAACAGGACGTATCCTTTTGCCATTTGATTGCAAGATATAATCCATAACCGCCTGCACATTCCGGCTTTCTCCTTGTAAAGAAAAACGGAAAGCGTCATCAAAGGCAGCTAATTCTTTTGTAACCGGCTGAGAAATGAGGGCTCTGATATCCATATCGGCTAATTAAACTGCAAATGTACATGAATATTTTTAGTTGACAAAATCCATACACAAGGTAATGATTCCCAAAAAATTCGTACTTTTACATTTCAAATAATTGAATACAAATATGAAACTTTTTTTGCTGGACGCCTACGCCCTCATATACCGTTCGTATTATGCTTTTATCAAGTTCCCGAGGATCAATTCCAAAGGCGTAAATACATCTGCTATTTTCGGATTTATTAATACCCTGGAAGAATTATTGAAAAAAGAAAATCCTACGCATATTGCTATTGCATTTGATCCTGCCGGACCAACTTTCAGACATGAAGCGTATGAAATGTATAAAGCACAACGGGAAGAAACCCCGGAAGTAATCAGGGCTTCTGTCCCTATCATCAAAGATATCATCAAGGCATATAACATTCCTTTACTTGAGGTTCCCGGCTTTGAAGCAGATGATGTCATTGGTACCATTGCCAAACAAGCAGCTCAGGAAGGCCTTGACGTGTTTATGATGACCCCGGATAAAGACTATGGACAATTGGTTGCCCCTCACATCTACATTTACAAACCCAAATATGGAAGCAATGATATAGAAATTCTCGACGAAGAAGCTGTCAAAAAAAAATATGCTTTGGAGAAACCGGAACAAATCATCGACCTCCTGGGTTTGATGGGTGACAGTTCGGATAATATCCCGGGTTGTCCGGGTGTGGGAGAAAAAACAGCACAAAAACTGATAGAAGAATTTCATAGCATCGATAATCTTTTAAATAACACTGATAAATTAAAAGGTGCACTCAAAACAAAAGTTGAGGAAAACAAAGAACAAATTCTTTTTTCCAAATTTTTGGCTACAATCAAAATTGATGTCCCCATCACTTTCCATTTAAATGAATGTGAAAGAAAAAATCCGGACAATGACAAAATTCATGAAATTTTTACCGAACTCGAATTTCGAAGTTTGTTAAACCGGGTCATCACAAAACCGGAAGAAAAAAAACCGGTCGCAAAGCAAGGTCCGATTCAAGGTGATTTATTTGCCCCTGTTCAAGGCGATCTCTTTGCAGAATTCACGCCCGAAGAGCCGGAAGAAAAAAAATATGCAAATCTCAGAGACTTAAAATCAACTCCACACAAATATTATTTAGTTGAAAAAGAAGAAGATATAAACGATTTAGCACGAAAAATTCTTGATCAGAAAATAGTAGCATTTGACACTGAAACTACTGGAGTTGATCCTATCACGGCAGAATTAGTCGGTTTTTCTTTCTCTTTTGCCGAAAATGAAGCTTATTATATTCCTGTTCCTTCTGATTTTGAAAAAACTAAAAATATTGTGAATAAATTCAAATATTTTTTTGAAAGTGAAAATATATTAAAAGTTGGCCAGAATTTAAAATATGACATGATTGTCATCCGGCAATATGGAATCCGGATAAAAGGCAAATTTTTTGATACTATGATTGCCCATTACCTGATCAATCCGGAAATGAGACATAATATGGATTATTTAGCCGAAACTTACCTGCATTATCAAACAGTCCATATCGAAGAATTAATCGGGCCAAAAGGTAAGAATCAACTGTCCATGCGCTCTGTTCCATTTGAAAGTATCAAAGAATATGCCTGCGAAGATGCGGATATTACGCTGCAACTCAAAAATAAGTTGGAAGGCGAACTGAAAAAACAAGGTATTGAATCTTTGTTTTATGATATAGAAATGCCTTTAGTAGAGGTACTTGCAGATATGGAAGTCACTGGGGTGAAAATAAACACTGATACCATGAAGCAACTTTCCGGAGAAATGACCAAAGAGTTGAAGCAAATCGAACAGGAGATTTATCAAATTGCCGGCATAAAATTCAACATCAATTCATCGAAACAAGTGGGAGAAATTCTTTTTGACCGGATGAAAATTGTAGACAAACCGAAAAAAACAAAAACGGGACAGTACGTCACCAGTGAAGATGTATTAGAAAACCTGAAAAGCAAACACCCGATAGTGGAAAAATTATTTGAATACCGGGGATTAAAAAAGTTGCTAAGTACCTATATTGATGCACTTCCGGAACTGATCAATCCGAAAACAGGTAAAATACATACGTCTTTTAATCAGACAGTTACAGCTACAGGCAGATTAAGTTCAAGTAATCCGAATCTGCAAAATATCCCTATCAGGGATTCACAGGGAAAAGAAATCCGCAAGGCTTTTGTTCCTGACAATGATGATTGTGTTTTCTTTTCGGCCGACTATTCTCAAATTGAACTGCGAATCATGGCAGATCTGAGCCAGGACAAAAACATGTTGGATGCTTTCAATAATTCCAATGACATTCATGCTGCTACTGCTGCTAAAATATATAAAATATCTATCGACCAGGTAGACAAGGACATGCGCCGTAAAGCAAAAACAGCTAATTTCGGCATCATCTATGGAATTTCTGTCTTCGGACTGGCAGAACGGCTGAACATCCCCCGGGGAGAAGCAAAAGAACTGATCGACGGCTATTTTGAAACCTACCCCCAAGTCAAAGCTTACATGGAAGAAAGCATCCATAAAGCACAAAAAAACGGCTATGTGGAAACTATCTTCCACCGGAAAAGATACCTGCCGGATATTAATTCCCGTAATGCCGTGGTAAGAGGATATGCCGAACGAAATGCAATCAATGCCCCTATCCAGGGAAGTGCAGCAGACATCATTAAAGTGGCTATGATCCATATTTTCAATCGCTTTGAAAAAGAAAAACTTCAATCTAAAATGATATTGCAAGTGCATGACGAATTGAATTTCAATGTCTGTAAAGACGAACTTCAAAAAGTAAAAAACATCGTTATGGAAGAAATGGAAAAAGCCGTCAAACTCAAAGTTCCCTTGATTGCAGATTGCGGCACGGGAGACAATTGGTTGGAAGCGCATTGAAAAATTCAGATTGATCCAACATTTTACCTTGCAGGGGTAGTATTTGTCTGATTATGTTAGGAAGATTTGCACCCAAAGGGTGCTTGCTTAGTAAGCAGTAGGCCATGCCTACTGTATTTGAGAAACTTTCTACTCCACATAGCTTCCATAGGAAGCATCTCTGAGAGCCTGCGATGCAGGCAAGATTACGGATTGTCCTTGAGATACAGTGGCCTGGGGCCACTGCTTACTAAGCAAGCGCCCTTTGGGCGCAAGTCTTCCTAACATAATCAGGCAAACCCTGCTCTTACAAAAATTGTTAACTCACAAAAAATTAATACCTTTGCACTTCATTTCAGAATGGAAAATATCCCATTCTTAATTCATAATTTTTAATTCTTAATTCAAAAAAATGGCATTACAATGTGGCATCGTAGGTCTTCCAAACGTCGGAAAATCAACCCTTTTCAACTGTTTATCAAATGCAAAGGCACAAGCAGCAAACTTCCCTTTCTGTACAATTGAACCTAATGTAGGAGTGATTACTGTCCCCGATGAACGGCTAAACAAACTTGCCGAATTGGTAAAACCACAACGGATTGTCCCTACAACTGTCGAAATCGTAGATATCGCCGGATTGGTAAAAGGAGCCAGCAAAGGAGAAGGATTAGGAAATAAATTCCTTGCCAATATTCGTGAAACAGATGCCATTTTACATGTTTTGAGATGTTTTGATGATGAAAACGTAACCCATGTAGACGGATCTGTAAATCCCATTCGTGACAAAGAAATCATCGATTATGAATTACAATTGAAAGATCTGGAAACCATTGATTCCCGCATTGCCAAAGTACAAAAACAAGCACAAACAGGAGGAGACAAGAATGCCAAAATCATGTATGATGTGCTGATCCGGTACAAAGAAGCACTGGAACAGGGAAAATCTGCCCGTACCGTCAAATTCGATAACAAAGAAGATGAAAAGATTGCCCGCGAACTCTTCCTGCTTACCTCCAAACCGGTACTTTATGTTTGCAATGTTGATGAAGCATCTGCCGTTACCGGCAATAAATACGTGGAAATGATTCGAGAAGCCACCAAAGAAGAAGATGCAGATTTGCTGATCGTAGCCGCTAAAATAGAATCAGAAATCGCAGAATTTGAAACCTACGAAGAACGGGAAATGTTCCTTTCGGAAATCGGATTGAGAGAATCCGGAGTAAGCCGTTTGATCAAAGCAGCCTACAATTTGCTTAATTTAGAAACTTACTTCACTGCCGGAATACAGGAAGTTCGTGCATGGACTTATCCCAAAGGAAGTAAAGCTCCCCAATGTGCGGGAGTAATACACACCGATTTTGAAAAAGGATTCATCCGCGCAGAAGTAATTAAATACGAAGATTATATCAAACTTGGTTCGGAAAATGCATGTAAAGAAGCCGGGAAAATGAATATTGAAGGAAAAGAATATATTGTACAAGACGGAGATATCATGCATTTTCGCTTCAATGTATAAACGATAAAATACATAAATCATGAAAAGTAAATTCTTAATTTCCCTGATCCTGTTAACAGGATTCTCACTAGGAAGCAGTCAAGCCCAGGAACAAATCGAAGCCATCGCACAAGATGCGGCAGGTAAGTTACAAAAAACCATCGCAGTAGACACTACTTCGCACTGGAAATTATCGGGTATCACAGGGGTGAATTTTTCTCAATCTGCTTTAGTCAACTGGGTTGCCGGGGGAGAAAATTCTGTAGCTACCAACTTCTACCTGAATGGTTCTTTAGACTATGCCAAAGGTCCCTGGGCATGGGATAACGATTTGATTCTGGAATATGGTATCATTTATTCCGACGAATATGACTGGCGGAAAAATGCAGATAAAATATCCCTCACCTCCAAATTAGGATATCAAATCAATACCAAATGGTACTATTCATTGTTATTTGACTTCAATACCCAATTTGACAAAGGTTATAACTACCCGAATACTACCGACCGGATTTCTAACTTCATGTCACCTGCATATTCCAATATTGCACTCGGTATCAATTTCAAACCAAACGACAATTTCAGTTTCTTTTTATCACCCGCCTCTGCCCGTTTTACTTTTGTGCTGGATGATTATTTATCCAGAAAAGGTTATTTCGGAGTGACTCCAGGCGACAAAATGCTACTCGAGGCCGGTGCTCTTTTCAAAGGTACCATGAAGAAAAAAATCATGGAAAATGTAGATATCATTTCTAATCTGGATATGTTTACCCCTTACAATGAGTATTTTGGAAACGTGGATACCAATTGGGAAGTATTAGTCAGTTTCAAAATTAATAAATTACTTACTGCCACATTAAATACAACTCTAAGATACTATGATAGAGAACATTATATCAACGATAAAGGGGTTGATGAAGGACCTAAAATTCAGTTCAAAGAAATATTTGGATTAGGAGTTGCATACAGATTCTAAAAATTTGTATTACTTTAGCCCCCGAAAACAAACAAGCAACATGAAAATATCTAAACCCTGTGTTGCAATTATTTTAATTTTAACTAACAAAATGTGTATGAGAAAAATTATCGTACTGTGCTCTTTAGCCGTTGTTTGCCTTGGTGCAAATGCCCAATTCGGGAAAATCAAAATTGACACTAAAAAATTAGGAAAAGCTGCTGAAAATGCGCTGTCTGCTGTAACATTAACCGATGCCGATGTTTCTGCCTTGTGCCAGGAATACATCGATTGGAGCGATGCCAACAATCCTGTATGTGAAGTAAATTCAACTGATAAAGGTATGAAACAATACGCTGACCGGTTGGAAAAACTGACCAAAAATCATGTCAATGAAGATGGATTAAGATTGGAATTCAAAGTGTATTATGTAGTAGAACAAAATGCATTTGCATGTGCCAATGGTAGCATCCGTGTATTTGCCGGTTTGATGGATATGCTTTCTGACGGCGAATTGTTAGGTGTTATCGGCCACGAAATCGGTCACATCAAAAATGGTGACACTAAAGCTGCCATGAAACAAGCTTATCTGACAATGGCTGCAAAAAATGCAATCGCATCTACCGGTTCTGGCGCTGCAAAATTGACTGAAGGTCAGTTTGGACAATTAGGAGAAGCTTTAATTTCAGGTCAATATTCTCAAAAACAAGAATATGCTGCTGATGATTATGGTTATGACTTCCTGAAGAAAAATGGTTACAATGCGAAAGATATGGCTTCTGCCTTACGCAAAATCCAAGCGCTTCAAGATGGTTCTTTAGATGTAGTTAATGCTTTATTCTCCAGCCATCCGGATAGCGGTAAACGTGCTGAAAGATTGGAAAGCAGAGCAGAGTAATAGAAAATTACGAATTAGAAATTACGAATTACGAATTGACTTACGTACGAAAAAAATAATTCGTAATTCCTAATTCGTAATTCCTAATTCTATAACGTTTCCTTAATAATCTCTCCCACCGTTGGATGTGGAAAAATCATATTCTTTAATTGTCCGGCCTTCATCCCTGAAGCAATGGCAATGCCAGCACTTACTATGATTTCAGAAGCAGGATTTCCTAAGATATGTACTCCCAGAATCTGATCTTTTTCTCCCAGGATTATTTTACAAACGCCATTTCCCATTTCATTCTCAGCAACAAACCGTCCCGAAAAAGAAAGAGGTAATCGCTTGATTGTATGAGAGATACTTTGGGCAATCACCTGTTCTTCCGTCTTCCCTACCCCGGCAAATTCAGGATTTGTATAAACCACTCCGGGAACAGCCTGATAATCCATCGGAGTGTCTGTTTTTTGTAAAATATGATCGACAGCAACTTCAGCTTCACGTACCGCAGTATGTGCCAACAAAGAAAACCCGGTAATATCACCACAGGCATATATGTTTTTCTGTGATGTTTGCATAAATTCATTGACTTTCAGTCCGGAACCGAATGTTGACAAAGAAAGATTTTCCAATCCGAGACCTGATAAAAGAGGTTTGCGCCCTACACTCAACAAAATCTTTTCAGCTGCTAAACTTAACTTCTCTCCTCCCCTTTCTATATGAATGGTTTGTCCTTCTACAGATATGACTTTCGTTTCCAAATAAAAATGGATGCCTCTTTTGGCATATTCATTTCTTAAAAGAGCAGAAAGTTCCTTATCCATTCCTCCCAGAATTTCGTCCTGCATTTCTACTACAGTTACTTCAGTTCCCAATTCATGAAAAAAAGAAGCAAATTCCATTCCTATCACACCGCCTCCGATAATCAATAAGGAAGAAGGAAGTTCTTTATTATCGAGGGCTTCCCGACTTGTCCAATACACCGTTTCAGATAGACCGGGAATAGGAGGAACAATTGCTTCCGAACCTGTGCAAAGTAATAATTTTGAAGATCTGAACATCTGTTCATTACAGGAAATCGTAACCTCAACATCCGTACAATCACAGATATGTGCCTCTCCCGGGACCATCTCCACTCCCGCTTCCTGCAGTCTCATCCGGATACCTGCAGTCAGCTTCCTGACAATTTTATTTTTACGAAGAATTATTTTTGTTATATCTGCTGACGCATTGTCACAAGAAACAGCATATTTTTGCGATTCTTTTGCAGAATGAAGCACTTTTGCAGAATAAAGCAAGGTCTTGGTCGGAATACAACCTTCATTCAAACAAACGCCTCCTAATGCATTTTTTTCAAAAAGTATCGTTTTTAAACCATTGGAAGCAGCTTTTTCCGCTGCAGTATAACCGGCAGGTCCCCCACCGATAATTGCGAGATCATACAACATAACAAATTGATTGATTGATTGATTGATTTAAAAATAAAAATCGCACAGATTCCAAGTGATCAGACAGAATTACACAAAAACTGTTCAACTCAATTGAAATCTGTGCGAATATATAATTAATTCCTCAGAAGAAAAAATGTGAATTAATCAACCTTCCTTCTACCAATCCAAGCTCTTTTTTGATAGAAGTCTTCATCGCATCAATTTTAACTTTCAACTCAACTTTATCGGAAGATTCACTTACACCATCCAGATAGTAATGTAAAACCACTTCCATCCCGCAAAAATCAAAGATATGCTCATCAGTCAGGCAATTCATTGCTTTATACACGCCATTTTTTTCATAAGTTTCGGCAGGCATGCCATGTGTATTCACAAGAATAATTTTTTTCCCTTTCAGCAACCTTTTAACTGCCGATGAAGAAGTGAACGAATAGGCAAATCCATATGAAAAAACACGATCAATATAACCCTTAACTATAGCAGGCATTCCTGTCCACCATATCGGATAAACAAAAGTAATTACATCAGCCCTTTTTACATAATCCTGTTCGACTTTTACATCAGCAAGTACTTCTCCTGAACGGGCAGCATTGATATCCTGAACAGTCAGTACAGGATTGAAATTTGTCTCATACAAATTACGAATCACCACTGTATGCCCGTGTTTCTTATACAATTGAACAATCTCATCATAGATGACTTTGTTCAAACTTTCTGTGGAGGGATGTCCCAAAATTACCAAATGATTCATAATGGATACCTCCTTATGAGGAGGATTTTTTAATAGTTAGTTTTTTTCGGTTCGAAATATGCTTTGGGATGTTCACATGCGGGACAATTTTCCAAAGCTTTCTTACCTTTATGCACATATCCGCAATTACGGCATTGCCACTCAATTTCTTCGTCCCTTTCAAAGAACTTTTCTTCCACTAAACGAGCTAGTAACTTACGATATCTTGCTTCATGCTCAGCTTCTACTTTTGCAATCATTTTAAATGCAGTAGCCACACGGGGAAAACCCTCTTCTTGAGCCACTTCAGCAAAACCTTTATAGAGTATGTCCCATTCTTCTAACTCCCCTTCTGCAGCAGCCAAAAGATTTTGGGCTGTCGTTCCAATGATTCCGGCAGGATAAGTAGCCGTAATCTCAACCATTCCCCCTTCAAGGAATTTGAAAAACCTTTTGGCATGTTCCTTTTCCTGCTCGGCAGTTTCTAAAAACACACCTGCAATTTGCTCATAACCTTCTTTTTTTGCTACACTTGCAAAATAAGTATAACGACTTCTTGCTTGCGATTCTCCTGCAAATGCTTTGAGCAAATTCTGCTCTGTCCGGGTACCTTTCAAACTCTTTTCCATGTTGTCAGTTCAAATAAAATGATATTTAATTTATACGATAATCATCCAACAAATATATGCACTGTTTTTAATAACAATTTCAAAAGAAAAATGTTTTCAAAAAGCAACATTTATCTTCTATAAAGATAAGAAATATCAATGTCAAATACAAGAAATAAGGATTCTAATTAACTAATTTAGATTGGTTCTAAAAAAATTATGAACATGTTTTTTATGATTATCTTCATGTTTCTCTTACCTTTGCACGTAAAATCAATCAAGTGAAGAATATTCGTACTTTTTGCTATTGTTATCTGGTATTTGTCTTGATACTTGTCATCCAGAAACCGGTATTTTTATGTTATCACTGGAATCAGTCTGCAACTGAAAGTTTTACAGAATGTTTGAAGGTGTTGTGGCATGGTTTGTCGATGGACTTATCGGTTGCCGGTTATTTTTCTGCTATTCCGGGACTTGTTTTATGGTTTTCTGCCTGCTATGAAAATAAATATACAAAAAAAATATTGCAGGTATATTTCGCATTGATCAGCCTGATTATTTCCCTTATTTTTATACCGGATCTGGAACTTTATTCGTACTGGGGATTCCGCATTGATTCTACTGTTTTTAATTATATCATCTATCCGAAAGGAGCTGCAGCAAGCGTATCCGGATGGGTCATTTTTGCTTTAGTGGCTGCTATCATCATCTGGACTTTACTGGAATATTTTTTTCTGAATAAAACAGTGATCCGGACTTTTTCAAAACCAAAACAAAAAAAATCACGGAAAATCACGGAAATAATATTATTCCCTTTCCTGCTCGGATTTTTATTTATTCTTATCAGAGGGGGTATCACAACATCTACCATGAATGTGAGCAGGGTGTATTTCAGTAATAATATGTATCTGAATCATGCGGCTATCAATCCCTGTTTCAATCTGTTATCTTCTATGAGTAAACCGAAAAATTTCAATGAACAATATCACTTCATGGCAGATGAATTATCAGATGAATTATTTAACAACCTGATAAATACAGAATCAACGGATAGCATTCCGGTGGTATTGAAAAATAACCACCCTAACATTGTTTTTATCCTTCTGGAAAGTTTTTCCAAAGTCGCTTTGGAAGACGAAAAAATAACCCCTCATTTGAATAAATTATCTCAGGAAGGCATTCTTTTCAACCGGATGTATGCGAATAGTTTTCGTACGGATAGGGGATTAGTATCTGTGTTAAGTGGCTACCCGGCACAGCCAACCATGTCGATTATCAAATACCCGGAAAAATCGCAGCATCTGCATTCTATACCTGCCTCCCTTCAGGAAGCCGGTTACAAAACATCTTTTTTATACGGAGGCGATGTTAATTTTGCTCATATCAAATCGTATCTGGTATCACAGGGAATTACCCATATTACCAAAGATACGGATTTCCCTATCTCCGAATTACTGAATAAATGGGGAGCTCCGGATGATGTTACATTCAAATATCTGCTGAAAGATATCCAAAATGAGCAAACAGAACCTTATATGAAAATTTTCCTGACTTTGAGCAGTCATGAACCTTTTGATGTACCACTTCACAAATTTGAAGATCCATATATCAATTCTGTTGCCTACACAGACAGTTGTCTGGGCATGTTTATTGATTCTTTGAAACAAACTCCTGCATGGGATAACATGTTATTGATACTGGTTCCCGATCATGGTATGAAATATCCTTCTTATGTACAAGCATATGATCCGGAACGTTTTGATATTTTTATGCTTTGGGCAGGGGGAGCAATTAAAGAAGCCCAAACCATAAATCAACTTTGTTCGCAAACAGATATTACATCAACCCTTCTTAAACAAATGAATATAGATCATTCAAAATTCATTTTCAGCGAAAACATTCTGGATCCAACTTACAAAGAATATGCTTTCTATGATTTTCCTGATGGATTCGGATTACTATCTCCCAATGGAAAAGTAGTTTTCGATTGCACCGGAAATACAATATTAATCAATGAAGGCAACCAGATAGATTCCCTTTTATTAAAAGGAAAAGCCTATCTTCAATACCTTTATAATGATATACAGAAGAAATAATTGTCAATTAATTCTTACCTTTGCAGATTCTTTTTAAAAAATCCGTAAAAATGAAACTAAATATTGCTTTCCAGCCTAAATTATTCAGTTCGCTGAAAAATTATTCAAAAGAAAAATTCATGGCTGATTTGATGGCAGGAATTATTGTGGGAATAGTTGCTTTGCCTTTGGCCATTGCTTTTGGTATTGCCTCAGGAGTAAGTCCGGAAAAAGGTCTGATAACTGCTATCATTGCCGGATTTATTATCTCTTTCTTAGGAGGAAGTTCGGTACAGATCGGAGGACCGACCGGCGCTTTTATCATCATCGTTTATGGAATCATCCAGAAATTCGGTATTGAAGGACTAGCGATTGCAACTGTTATTGCAGGAATAATGTTAGTGTTGATGGGAGTGCTAAAACTGGGAACTATTATCAAATTCATGCCATACCCCATCATTGTAGGTTTTACCAGTGGTATCGCTCTAACTATTTTCACAACCCAAATGAAAGATTTATTCGGATTAAGCATGGAAAATGTTCCTGCCGATTTTGTCTCTAAATGGATTGCTTACGGAAAAGCCATTTCAACAACTAATTTATGGGCATTGGGAGTAGGTATTTTAAGTGTATTGATCATTGTTTTCAGTCCCAAACTTGTAAAAAAAATACCGGGTTCATTGATTGCTATCATTATCATGACAGTAATTGTTTATATCTTGAAAAACAATTTTGGAATTGCCGGCATTGAAACAATCGGTGATCGTTTTCAGATCAATGCTTCATTACCTGAACCGACCACTATCCCTATCAATATGGAAACTATCAACCTGTTATTTCCTGCTGCATTTACCATTGCTATGTTGGGAGCTATCGAATCTTTACTTTCAGCTACGGTAGCCGATGGTGTAACAGGAGATAAACATGATTCTAATACGGAATTAATAGCACAGGGAGCCGCCAATATCATCGCTCCTATATTTGGAGGGATACCTGCTACAGGAGCTATTGCACGTACAATGACAAATATCAATAATGGAGGTAGAACTCCTGTAGCCGGTATCATCCATGCAATAGTTTTATTATTGATTTTGCTTTTTTTAGGATCACTTACCAGGCATATTCCTATGGCTTGTCTGGCAGGTGTGTTAATTATCGTTTCATACAACATGAGCGAATGGAGAACTTTCCGTTCATTGATGAAAAATCCTAAATCAGATGTTGCCGTATTACTTGTAACTTTCTTTCTTACAGTCCTGTTTGATTTGACTATTGCTATTGAAATAGGCTTATTGATTGCTATGCTTTTGTTTATGCGTCGGATGACGGAAAGCACACAAATTTCCGTCATCAAAGATGAACTGGATCTTTCTTCCGAATCGGATGTTCCTAATGACCTGGAGAAATTAAGCATTCCAAAAGGAGTTGAAATTTACGAAATAGACGGACCATTTTTCTTTGGAATTGCCAATAAATTTGATGAAAGTATGAAACAAATAGGCGTTGAAAAACCTAAAGTCCGTATCATCCGCATGCGAAAAGTTCCTTTTATGGATTCTACCGGTCTGCATAACCTGGAAAGTTTACTGCGTCTTTCCGAAAAAGAAGGCATACAAGTGGTTCTTTCCGGTGTTAACGAAAAAGTAAGAACCATGATGGAAAAAACAGGCTTCTCAGACAAAATAGGAAGTGAGAATATTTACGATAATATCAATGATGCTTTAATAAAAGTCCGGAAATTACTTTCAATTTAAAAAGAAAAGATAAACCCTGGAATTTCAGTCTACAGGCGGATATCCGGATCACTTATTGAATTAACCCGAAACGCTGACATCAAATCCGGCATTTCGTATACGATCTGCTATATGATTCAACTCTTCCAAAGATACCTTTTTTAAGCCCTTTGCCGGAGTTTCACGGTCAATGGTATAAATCATTACCTGTTTGGGATGAACTTCTCTGAAAATGTCTATTAAAGCATTAATTTCCTCATCGCTTGTATTGTCAACAGACTGTCCGTTATACATTCCACGCAAAAACATAGTTTGTATCATCAGATTTCCATTGAAACGTTTCATCTGTCGCACGAGATCTTTGATAGTAAAATGAGAAGAATTAGGCTGATCAATCAAACGCATTTTAACATCAAATGCAGAATCTATCTTCAAAATATTATTTTCAATCTTATTCAATGCCTGAAAAATATCTTCTTTGAATATCATTGAAGAATTAGACAAAACACTGATCTTAGCTTCAGGAAAATATTGATTCCTTAAAGCGATAGTATCATCAACAATGATAGCAAAATCCGGATGAACAGTTGGTTCTCCATTCCCCGCAAATGTAATCACATCCGGTTTTTCAGTCATAGATTGAAACTTTTTTTCCAAAGCCGCTTTTACTTCATCCCGGGTAGGAATACAGGTTTTTGTCCTGTGATCTGCATTATATCCGCATTCACAATAAATACAATCAAAAGTACATATCTTACCATCAACAGGTAATAAATTGATACCTAAAGAAATACCCAATCTCCTGCTATGAATGGGACCAAAAATGATTTCGTTGAAAAGGATAGTCGACATAAAAAAGAAATTAGAAATTTTGAATGATGAATTTTGAATTAACTATGTATTCTCGAAAATTGTATTCCAATTCAAAATTTAGAATTCAAAATTCAAAATTTTAAAGTCCAAGTTTTTCAGAAATTTCCAACATTTTAAGAATAGGTTTCACCGCCTTCTTACGTACTTCTTCATCCACATATATTTCAGGAATTTCGTATTTCAGGCAGTTATATAACTTTTCCATCGTATTTAAACGCATAAAATTACATTCGTTGCAGGCGCAGGTACTGTCATTTGGGGGAGCAGGAATAAATACCTTATCCGGATTTTGTTTTTGCATTTCATGAATGATTCCTGATTCTGTGGCTACAATAAACCTTCTTTCGGAAGAAGCTGTAGCAAACTTCAATAAAGAAGCTGTAGAACCGATATGATCAGCTAATTTTAATATGACTGTTTTACATTCCGGATGAGCCAATACCATGGCATCAGGATATTCTTTCTTCAATATAATAATTTTTTCTACGGAAAATTGTTCGTGTACATGACAGGCGCCATCCCATAATAACATATTTCTTCCTGTAATACTATTGATATAATTACCTAAATTACGATCAGGACCAAAAATAATAGGTGTATCTTTCGGAAAACTTTCAACTATCTGCCGGGCATTGGTTGAAGTTACCACCACATCTGTCAATGCTTTGACAGCAGCTGTAGTATTTACATAAGAAATAACCACATGACCCGGATGTGCTTTGACAAACGCTTCAAATGCACCGGCCGGACAACTATCAGCCAGTGAACAACCCGCATTCAGATCGGGAACCAACACTTTTTTATCCGGACAAAGTATTTTGGCTGTTTCTCCCATAAAGTGAACTCCACAAAGCACCAATATATCCGCTTTGGTTTTTGAAGCCCATTGAGCCAATGCCAGACTATCTCCGACAAAATCTGCGATATCCTGTATATCGCCCATTTGATAGTAATGCGCCAGAACCACTGCATTTTTTTCTTTTTTCATTGCAATGATTTCTTCTTTTAAATCAATACCTTTGGGAATAGGAAAATCGATAAATCCGGCAGGAGAATTGTTTTCAAACATCTTATTATTATTTTATTCTTTTAAATTTAAAAATGAAATATGATGATAATAATACCCTGTTGATAAGGCTGAAAAATTATACCAAAAAAATTTGCTTTTTAAGTAATCACCATTTTTTTCTGTCTTATCTATATATTATCAACAAAGATGAATTTTATAAGTTTATGAAATCAGGAGAATTACAAACTTTATCCACATTCGGTTGATAAAATGCAAAGTTAAAAACTTTCTGTGGGAATTGTTGTGGAAAAAGTTGAAAAAAGGGTCTTATAATTCAAAAATAACTTTTGCTATCTTCTTATGGATATTAACACTTCTTTTTGTATAAAGAATAATTTCCGTATTTGTCAAGTGTATTTTATCAAAAGAAATGAACAGTTATTAACATAGTTATCAACTTTTACTTGTTTATAATGCTTTACTTTTGCACAGAAATTTATGAGTATCTTAGAGGCGCGTTAGCGCCAGCATGTTTATAGCCCCGTGCGTAAGCGGGTTCGAAAGACATCATCCCCATCCATGAGCAGCGGCAGCAGCGGCATAGAGAGGGAGTATATCAAAAAGTTATTGCAGCTACGCAGCTCAAAAGAGAGGTAGGCTATATCTTAAACCTCGCGTTTACACATAGTCATTCGGAAGATTTGCGCCCAACGGGCGCTTCCTAAGTAAGCAGTGGCCCCAGGCCACTGTATTTAAGGAG
>JAVBMQ010000036.1:0-13967 GCA_031552335.1 Bacteroidales bacterium
TACTTTGAAAGAATCAGTATTTAGCATATACTTGTCCGTTTCAAAATAATGTTTTAAGTATACTGTAATTTTGCTTGATGATTCCATTGTATTATATTGTAAAGGAACAAAATCAACATTTCCACATTTCGAACTAAAAAATAAAGAATCTTGTCCATTGACCTTTATCGGAAATGACATATCCCCACCATAAAATACATCCATACAAGAATAACAAAATACAGTTAATGCTATAAAAACAAATGCTTTCATGTTCATTTAATATTTTAAAATTACCACCAATACCTTGTATCTGCCTGTGTTTCAAAAAAATTAGGTTGTTTAATAAATCCACCACCACCTAAAAGTGCATTTATCCCATGTAAGCCATAATTTAGTAAGAACATATCTCCCATAGAGCGGGATTGCCATAGGTGATGTAATTCATGACCATATAATCTAGAAAGGTTGCTATTTCCAATAACAGAATGCGCTCCAAAACCTGAATACCAACCAGCATTCGGGTCATAAAACTTATCAACAATTCCTCCTCTATAATTAAGAGATAGATTTTTCCAGTCAAAACTGGCTTTTCCTCCAAATCCTAAATTGGCCAATCCAAAAGAATTCATTGCAATATTACCCAAGTTATTTTGCCATTGCAATAGTTTTTGGCCTTTACCAAGTGTGAGATTAACTGGTCCAACTCCCAAAGAGACTTTTGACAAAGGGTCATTTCCGGCGGCCCAATTATTACCAATGGAACTTCCTGCAGTTCCGACCATCTGATAACCTAATTTTCCTCCTAATTGGGCGAATGCATTACTTGACCCAAATGCTTTTACCATTCCAAAACCGCCAGTTGCAGTCCATGCTCCGGAAGCCATACCAACGGCACCTGCTTTCCAAGCTCCATCCCATCCTCCTCCAGAAAGTGCATTCATACCGATATTGATTGAGCCACTATTCAACATTGTGCTGACTACTCCTGCTGTTTTTGTTGTTACAGTCATACTTGCTCCTGTCGTAGAGGATATTGCTGTCGTAGTCATACCTGAAGCTCCAATTGCCGCAGAAAAACCATATCCTAAAGTAGCCCCAATTATACCTCCGGCAATAGCCCCCTGCCAGGCATTGGGTTTCCAATCCCAAAATGCTGCTGTTCCCGATTGAATAGATGCGCCGGTGTATGCTCCCACAACTGCACCCACTATTACTGGGATAAACCATGCAAATTCTCCCGTCGGGTCCGTATACTTTAGCGGGTTATTCAAACAATACCCGTACCTATTATAATTCAACCAATTCTCCGGTGCTTGTACATACGGATCCGGACTCAAGAACATAGATGTCAACGGATCATATACCCGCCCATTCATGTTGATCAACTTAAAGGCATCCAAATGCTCATGCATTGTATATCCCCGGTTGACTACAAAAGCTGTTCGTGTATCTGATTGAGTCCAATTGGCAGGATTACGCCTGTTACCCCATGGATCAAAAGCATATTTTTCTGTTATTACACCATTGGGAAGGGCTAAAGCAACTAAAGAACCCTGATAATCAGTATAAGCATAGTACAATGTATCTTCATCTTGTGTATTGCTGATATAAATAGCAGCCAAACCATTACCTCCACTGAGGTAATGAAGTTTACGTGTATTACTTTCTCGCACCTCTTCTTCATACCCACCTAAATAATAACGAGTCAAAGTTCCATTTGTTGCCGATTCAACAGTCTTTATTCGCTGCTCATTCACTCCATAGGAAATATTCAATGAGTTAGTGCCTTCCGCTATACTTTTAACCTTTTTGAAATCAGTGTACATAATGTTTTGATTTGCAGACGGAATAATGCCGGGCTGTCCACTGATAGAAGTTAAAGCATGAGATTTTCCGTCATCTCCATAGGACATTATGAGATTTTCCAAATCGCTTTTTTTGAGAGTGTTACCTGTGGAAGAATCAAACGATATGGAATTATTCTTTTGAGTGACTCCATTCAAGCTAATATTCCAGTTTGTCAGTCGGTTCATGGAATCATATATAAACGTTTCCCTATAACCCGTCAAGTTATCCTGACGGTAACTCAGATTCCCTTTAGTAGTAAAACTGTAAGACATATTGATTATTCCCGAACAAGAAATGGAGGTCGGAAACCCTTTAGAGTCAAAACCAAATGTTGTTTCTTTTTCTCCCTGCGATGTTTTTATCAGTTGTCCTTTTGCATTACTATCCAATGCCTTCCATATATTTGAATCATACTTATCCACAACTTCCATCAAATATCCATATTTATTGTAACGATTGATTGTGTAATAACCATCCGGATAGGTTTCTTTCTTTATCCTGCCCAATTCATCAAATTCGGTTTCTGTTACAAATGTTTTGTTATTATCAACGACATCAGTTGTTTTAACAATTCTATCGAACCCATCATACGTAAATGTCTGGGAATGTTTTCCTGTAATATTCACATTTGAAAGACGGTATTTACTATCATAAGTATAAGTTGTTTTTTCTCCATTACGGGTTTTATATTGCAATAATCCGGAAGGATAATAATCATATGTCGTTGTAGTAATACCTCCGGAAACGTGTATCTGTTGTTTTTCTGATTTTAATTGTCCCCAGCCATCGTAAACAGAAGTAATAGTACCGGCATCAGTATCAACGATTTTGGAACGGTTACCCTGCAAGTCATATTCTATTGTGACAGGTTGCCCTCCATCGGGAGTAGCAATTTTCATAAGTCCGGATGCATAATATTTAAATGCAACTGTTTTCCCGTTCTCTTTTTGAGAAATAGCTTGTCCTGCATTATTTTTTTCGGTCTCCATTGTTCCGGACGGAGTCGTAATTGTTGTTTTCAATCCGTTATAGGTGTATGATGTGCTACCCATAGGATCAGAAACAGTTTTTACACGTCCATAAACATCATAGGTATAGGTGCTTGCCCAAGTTTTAAATACGGTCTCATCCGTAAAATAAGGTTCTGAAATTCTGTACATTTCCCCCTTAATATTATATTCCGTATCTATTGATGTTTTTTTTCCATTCAAGGCATAAACATCTTTTCTGATTTCCCGGTCATTATTATCATACCAAATAACGACAGGAGATTTTCCTGATGTTTCAACATATTGATAATATTTTGCATTTGTCGGTTTTGGACCGGACTTTCCCGCCCATTGAAGCGTTCTGACATTTTTAACTCCATCAGGATAAATAGTTTCAGATAAATCTCCGAATGGTCCATAATGATATTGTGTTGTGCGTTGTCCTGTCTCTGTTTTACTATTAAGCAATCCCTTGTTCTCATCCCAATTAAAGGTAATTGTTTCTCCGAATACATTAGTTCTCGTAGCAACAAAACGACCGGAAGAAGTATAAGTTTGTCCTGATGTACGGCTAACCCCATTTGCCGTTATCTTTTTACTTAGAGGATGTCCAAAACCATCAAAATTCAGATACTCCGTAATTACTTGATTCACATTACCTGGATCAACCGTTTCCTTCGTCAAGTTTCCCTTGTTATCATATGAGTAATTTATGGTACGTGTATGTACCTCATCTCCCTGTTGTTGAGACACAGTTACACCTCCAATTTTGTTTAAACACCAAGAGCCTTTTTGCTCATAATGCATGGTTTTTATCTCACTCAAACCTCCCTTAGTGACTTTCACTCCCGTCAGATTGCCATAATTATCATAACTCATATTTTCAATAGTAGAACTAATTCCAGTCAGATTGTCTTTCTCTGTCTGTGAAAGCATATATGGAAAAATCCTACGTCGGTAAGGTTGATCAAAATAGAGAGTGTTTGGCACAAAAGTAGTTGTGGAGATAAGCTGATTTGTTGTTGTCGATAATTGTTGCTGAAGCGGATAAATATTAAAACTGACATTATTATATCCAAAAACAGTCACTCTTTTTTTATTAATAGTTGCATCATTTTCAGTAAATTCATCAAATCCAAGCAATCCTTTTCCTTCCATATGAGTTTTCAATCCTTTGTAAAAGAAAGATCTATCTTCTATTGTTACATTATTAATAAGCAAATTTGTTCTACTAACTAATTGCATTGGAATATTTGCCCTAATAACAGGAAATGAATAAACATTTGTCCCTTTTGCATATATTGTACTATCAGTTATGGGTTTATGTGCAATAGTCTGTTTCCTGTTTAATCCATCTGTAATAGAACTTATCTGACGAGAAGTTTCCTTATTTTCAAATGTTAAAAGATAAAATCCATCATTTCGACATGAAATCAGGTCACATTTTCCATCGCCATTAATGTCATAATAAGGAATATATCTGTTTTTATATATTTTGCTGATGTCTGCATTGGGAAGATAAGTTTCTTTGGCAAATCCTTTCCCATTAAAATAATATATATTTAATGTATCTCCATATATTTCAAGAATATCGCTTTTCCCATCTCCATTATAGTCGCTAAAATAGTAATGATCTGTATATCCATCTGAACTCCCATTGTCGTAATAAGTACGAGTACGCGTGATAGGAGAAGGAATTTCCGTATACGAAGTACCTGTAGAAAGCAATATTTTCCATCCTTGATCCAAATCATAATAAAGCACATCTGTTTTTCCATCACCATTAATATCCATAAGCTCCACCGGATATTCGTTTTGCAACTCAAAAGGGCGAAAATTAGGAATTTTCGGCAAGGATACAAATGAAGTTCCATTATATTCCAGTATGTTTGTACCTATATAAAAGAAAATTTCCATTCTGTCATTCCCATTTATATTAGTTACCCGACCATCTATTGAATATGGAACAGGCATACTGCAAATCAATGTTTTCGTATCATTTAAAATATTTATTTTGTACAAGTATAGATAGCAATTTCCTGATTTTTTTTCCCTCACCAATAACTCCAAGTCTCCATCTCCATCAAAATCCTGAAAATCAAAAAAATAAAAATCTGTATAAGGATTAAGCAGATCAAACTTGAATGATGTTAAATTTTGTCTTACCAATTGACCATTTACATTCATAAAGATATCTACCTCGTAAGCCTCTCGCGTTACTCGAATTTCTGCAATATCAACAAAGCCATCCTTATTAAAGTCCAGAGGAAGAAGTTGAAGCGCATCAGCATAAGGATCATCGGAAGGAGTATCCCACTCTTCGGTTTGTACCAAGGTAAAATCTTGCCCTTTATTAGTTGACTGGTACATTTCCCAACCAGAATAAAAAATTCGACCGGAACGTAATCCAGTTTGCATGTCTTTCAGAGGTCTGATTAAATCAGCAAATCCATCATTATTAATATCAGTAAAGATTAATAATTCACTCAACGATGATGAATTGGAATTGGGAAGTGAGACCTGACTTAGATTTATTCCCGGACTTCCATTGTTTTTATGCCATTCAACAATTGTAGAATTATATTTTACGCCATCCTGATTCTTTAAATTGACTTCTGATAACTTATTGTAAAATCCATCATATTGGTAAGTAAATGAGTATTCTCTTTGCATTAACCCATTTGTTTGAGTTCTTATAGATGTCAATATTTTAGATTGCATTATCTTTTTACCGGCAATGAAAGAAGTCTGGGAATCAAGTCTGTTCGAATTGTAAACAAATATTATTTCATTTGCGGGTAATATGCCCATGGAAGCATTTCCGGTATATGTTATACTTGACAACCAATATTCACCATTAGCATTATCGACTCCATAATTATAAGTTATGTAATTACCATTAGGGTCAGTCTCTTTTTTCAGTAGCCATGTAAGAGCAATAGAAGTACCTCCTTGCGGTTTAATGTATGAATCCTGACTTGTACCATATTCTTTTTTCATTCCATCTTTGGTAATAAGCTCAAAGCTCATAAATCCATTAATAGATTTATATGTAATATCACTGTATGATTCTATTTCTGTGCGATATTTAGCTCCACTAGCAAAATGAGTTCCGGAAAACAAAATCAAACGTTGACCGTCCAGTATCAGATTATCTGAGTTTGTTAGTTCTATAGTAGCACTTTTTCCGTCATGATAAAGAGTGCTTCCTGTCCTGTTTATAAGTGACATTCCGTTGATATTCCAACCCCAGCCAAGTATCCCATTTTGTCCTTGGCTATTATATGTCAGTGAGATGTTAGGTTGTACATCATTAATACCTATAGGACATTCTAATGGCATGGTATATGTTGCTGCTCCCAAAGGTGTTACATTGAATACTCCTGGTATAACACCTACTATACCTCCATTTAAAGAACTACTCGTTACTGTCCCATCAGCTTTTGCAAAAGTATTCTCTGTCGGGGGAAACAGCAATTTCGGATCTGTTTTTGCCGTAAATGAGGTACTTGAAGTTGGCGTATATTTGAATCCCGGTTTCAAAACGTTCTTTTCCCTGGCTACATAATCTTTTGGTCCGGATTCAGAAGAAGATAATTCCCAGATTTCTTTGGGAGTTTGTCCTTTTACATAAATAACAGATAACAGCAATGCTATTGAAAATATAGTAATGTGAGCCTTCATAAAATAAATATTAAAAGGGGTCTGTGTTATTTTTTAATGATTTTCCATTCCGTATGCTGTTCCCCGGCAATGATTTTCATCAGATAGGTACCTGCAGGATGCCCGGTAAGATCAATATCAGTAGATTCTGATACTCCTTTTTTTGTAATCAATAATTTTCCGGAAAGATTGTACAGGAAAATATCTGCAGTTTGTTGTTCTGGTAAGTTTTGAATATCTACTTTCAGCAAGCCTTCTGTGGGATTTGGATAAATCCTGATTTCAAGATCTTTTAATACTTCGGAATAAAAAATTTCCTCTACAGTCTCTTCTTCCTGGGCTGAGCGTAGTTGGTTCAAAACGATCACACGGTTGATACGGTTTCCGGCTGCATCATAGCCAAATGAAACGGTAGATTGTGCTTGGGAGACTCCTGTAGACAACAAAAGCATGAGTAAAATAAGTAAGAATGAGTCTTTCATAGTGAATGGATTTTATTATATTTGAAGATTTTTAGAATCGTTTTAAATTGCCAAATTTAACTCTTATGTTTTTTAGCAAATCCTATCAATAGAGATACTTGAGAATCTCTTTCAGGGTGTTATGGTGTAATTATTAACTAGTTTTTCGCTTCCTGTTACCGCTTGCACTGTAGATGTTACAAGATTGTTAGCAACAAGTATATTAGTGCCGTTTGCACGTATTGATATTGTAGCACTGACTACCATATTTCCCTGAATAATGCAATTTTTAACATTTGCGCCGGCAGCTATTCCACGCGAGCCTCCACTTACAAAACAATTAAGAACTAAAGAATAGTCATTTTGCAGCCAAATTCCAAGACTACTTGAATGTACATTGACAACTTTTACATTTCTTACAATCCCTCTAACTTTTCCTGCATTATATATTTTCACACCTTCTGTAATTAAATTATTACAATCCACCTGTAAATCTTCAACAACCACATCATTCCCACGAAGTAATACAACAGCATCTCCAACACTGGCAATTTTCTTTAAAATAGTTGCATTACCCATTCCTGATATAGTCAAATTGTTAATCGGAGTATCATCTATTAAACGATCAGAAAAATTAAATGTACCTTCGGTTAATTGTATCTTTCCTCCGGTAGAGGCCAATGTATTCATGGCAGTCAGTATAGTTACCTGATCATTGGTACCTGAACAAACATAATCAGCGATGGCTTTTGATCTTGCTGTTGCATCAGATGCCGCAATCATTATAGTTGCACTGCCTTTCAGATCATCCTTTGTAGCAATTTCCTTGTTATTATAGTATGCTTTTCCTGTATTAGTCTTAATATTTACATTATCAACAGCGGAAATATTAACATCGTCAACAGCAACTGTAACATTGGAACCATCATCTTGTGCATAAATTAATTTTGAGATGAACAGGATTACTAAAAATAGAATCGTTTTTTTCATGATTTGTCAATATAAGGTGAATAATTTTTGACAAATATAAATATTTTTTTTATTTTCACATATTTATATCATAAATTTATGTGCAAAAAAACAGTCCTAATCTTTCAATGTTTGCTCATATTGGTTAATAATCAATACATTCCAGAGCAATCTGACAGATGTATATATGGTTCCTATCACAACATATAGAAATATACTTAATTTGAAATTATTGTAATATATCCCTATATATAAAGCTATACATCTGGAAATAAAATAAACGATTTCAATCCACAGATTTTTATCCTGCTTTCCAAATAGAATAACAATAAAAGAGGTTGGAGTGTATAGCACAATGACAAACATCCATGGTAGAAGATACCTCAAAATAACACCTGATTCGGTCCATTCCTGCCCAAAAATAATTTTAAAAACCTGAGGGGCAAGAATAAATATAAAAATAAAAACAGGGATACAAAAAAGAATTGAATTTTTCCAGAATTTGAAGAAAAAAGGACGTATGGATTGATGTTCTCTTTTTAATGAGGATATTTTTTCAAAAAAAACACCATATAAAGAAGATGTTACCATTCCCACCGGATAAGAAACAATTGTGTGTGACAATGAAAATAATCCCAACAGGGAATGCCCAAATATACTTGTTAATAACAAAAAAGGTAAATTATGGGATGCCGAATTAATAAATGAGATTGGCATATTATATTTTGGAAAGCTATTATGTTTTTTCGCAATTTCTCTTTGCTCTGAAAAATCACCCTTTAACGCTTTTACTATTATCTGCTTCGATTTATAAAAAGCGCTGCACCCCATAAGTTGAGCTGCAACATTGCCTAAAATAAGGCCGACACTATGGAAAGATAAAAATCCAAATATGATCTTAAAAACTGAACCTCCAAAACTATTTGAAATTCCTGATACTGCAATTGTTTTAAATTGTTTCTCCCGATTACTCAGATTTACCAGAAGAGTCAGAAAAGCAAAAATAAAAACTGAAAATGGAATATAATACCAGTATTCAGTTATTGTTTCCATATGAAAAAAAGAAAAAACAACATCTCTAAAAAAGAACAAAACAAGTAATAATAAAAAACTGACGAAGAACAATAATTTCAGTGTGAATCCTAAAAGAGATATAGTTTCTTTTTGATCTTTAGTGATCAAAAGGGCATCTTCATATTTTCCCGTTCCTAAAAAAGCCAGCAACGGAAGTATCGAACAGAATACCGCATAAATACCAAAATCTTCTTTAGAGAATATTCGTGTCAATATCGGATAAGCCAATAAAGAAACAGCCTGTCCCAATGCTCTTCCACTCAATACAATAGTACTGTTTTTTATTGTCTCCGACTGAAAGATTTTTCTCCAAATATTCATGGCTCAATTATCTACGCAGCCATCCTTCCGGATTCAGTTTTGTTTGCTCCTTCCATAATTCAAAATGCAGGATGGTAAGGTTCCCATTTTCCGTATCGGTAAATATTTTTCCAATCGCCTGTCCGATAGCAACTTTAGATCCATACTTAACATAAACCTCTTTCAGATTAGCATAGATCGTCAGGTAATTACCATGACGAATCATTACCAGATTGTTGTATCCGGGAACCGGATGAATAGAGGTCACTACCCCATCAAAGACTGCTAAAGCATCATTATTGGGCGTAGTCTGTATATCTATTCCATTACTATTCAACTGTACTTTCGCCAAATCCTTAAACTGATGAACGCCAAACCGGCCTACGATTTTATAACTTCCCTTGAGCGGATAAGGAAGAAAACCCTTGTTACTCGCAAAATTACCCGACAATGTACGTTCTTCCTTTGTCATAGCATATCCTCCGGTAGATTCCGCCACGCGTTCCTCTGCCGGTTGAACGGATTTTCCGCTCTTTTTAGCTTTCTCCTCAGCTTCTATTCGTTTCTTTTCAGCTGCAGCAATTTCCTCCTCAATGGCTTTCTCTATCTGGCGGTTTAATGCTTCTGCCTGTTTTTTCTTTTTATTTAAGTCTGCTTCTAATGATTTTTCTGTTTTCTTTAATTCATTGACTTCCGCTTGCTTTTTATCTTCTTCCTTTTGCAATGTCAGATTTTTTGCCTCCTTGCTATGAACCAGAGCCAATTTTTCTTTTTTAGTTATCTCCAGGGCTTGTTTTTCTTTTTCCAGTTCCTCTTGTTTTCCGACAATTTCTTTTCCCTGCAGTTTTTGCCAGGAAGCATATTCTTTCAGATAACGAAGACGATGATAAGACTGAGATAAACTTTCAGCTGAAAGAATGAACAACAGTTTATCCTGGGATGTCTTGTTATACTGCATCTTTCTCAAAGAGATTGCATATTTTTCTTTCTTCTGGGCCAACTCTTTATCCAGTACATCAATCTTTTCTTCTGCCTCTTTTACATCCTCGTCCAAAACTTTGATTTGTTTATTCAATAGTTCAATGGATTCCTTTTGTAATCTGATCTGCTCATCAAGCAGTGCAATCCTCGGAAGAAGAGTATTAGTCGTTCGCTTGGTTTCCTTCAGAATTTCATTGATCGACGCAATTTCCGCAGATATAGTTTTCTGCTGAAGTTCCAGATTTTTTATCTTTTTAGAATCCTGGGCCGTTGCAAAAACGACAAACAACAAAGACCATATGATCAGATTATTTCTTTTCATTACAGATTTTTGATGGAATTAAAAGCGTCTGACAAACGAATACGCTTGTATTTGGATGGAATACTAAAATCCATCTCTATATTTTTATCTAATTCAACCTTTGAATAAGAAAGGTTCAATTGTACTTCTTCTTCGGAAGATACCTTCAACATCATTTTCATCTGCATCGGGAAGGTTTGTGAACCTCCGATATTGGTAAAATCAGTATAATCAGAAAGCAGAGAAGCCCGGTTTCCCGTTTCAGACATATAAAGAGACTGTAGTTTATCCGTATAGTCTCCGATAAAAAGATACTGGATATTCTGACCATCTTTCATATGGATCAAGGCTTTATCTTTAGACTTCTCAACAGTAAAGCGTCCGAAATCAGCGGGTGTAACCTGTGATTTCCCGGCAACAAACAGACTATTGGTAAACAATGCCTGAAGATTATAGAAATTAAAATCCAGCTGGAAATCACCTTTCAATTCACTGATTTTTTCAGCAGCATACCGGCGATTCAAGCGATCTACAAATTTAATACTGTCAGTAGAAAATTCGATTTTGAAAGCTTCTATCCCAAACAAAGGCTGGATAGATACCTGTATAGCCTGATCTTTGATGATTTTTATGTTTGCTTTGGAAGCCATACTTTTCCTGGCTGTCTTGATATTGACATCCAATTTTCCGGAAAGTGTATTAAATTTCAACGAATGGTCAACTAAACTATTGAGTATTTCCGCATCACTTTTCCCGGCAAATGAAGCCGCCGATTCTTTGGTCGTTTTACAAGCCGGTAAACACAAGACCAGGCTAACACAAAGCAATAGAAATAATTTACTCTGTTTCTTCATAATATACTCCATCTGCTATTTTCTTTCTTAAAATTTCCGTATCTTTTCCTAATTCCAAAGCTTTTTTCCATTGTTCCACAGCTTTTTCCTTTTCGCCCGACATATACAAAGCATCGCCATAGTGATCTATGATCTCCGGACTTTTAGCGCCTCCTTTGGAAATGGCTCCCTCCAGATAAAATCTGGCCATAGAATAGTCTCCTTTCACAAAAAAGACCCAAGCATAAGTATCCAGAAAGGTACTGTTGTCGGGTTGTAACAAGACACATTGGGCGCTCATTCTCTCTGCCCTATCCAGGTCTTTCTTATCTAACGAAAGAAAATACGCATAATTATTTAAGATACCTGCATTTTTTGCATTGTATTTCAATGCTGTATCATAAGAAGCATATGCTTTATCTTTTTCTTTCATCTGAAAATAAAGATCTCCGATCTGTCCGTAAAAATCTGAAAGTAAATCCGTATCTTCCTCCGGAACAAAAGTCAGACCTTTTTGAAAGATCGACAATGCCCGGGCATATTCCTTTTTCTGGTAATAACTAACCCCTTCATAGAAATAAAAATCCGGCATATCCGGGAAATGCATTTGTGCAGCCTGGCAAATCCGGATACATTCATCCATATTGTTTTCTTTCAGATTGATGGCAAGTAATTGCTTCCAGGCATCCTCGTCTGAAGGTGCCATTTCGGTAACCACCTGATATTGGAATTTAGCATCTTCCACCCTTCCCTGTGTCATCAGATAATTACCATAAAGCATATTCAAATCCATTTCCTGCGGATGTTGTTCCTGTAGCGTTTTGAATAAAGCGTCCAATCCTTCCATTCCTTTTTTATCACGCTGCAGACTGGCAACATAACGCACCAGAATACCCAATTTAGTTTCAAAATCCAGTTTGGCATTTTGCAGCGCCGAATTTACCTGTTGCCGGGCAGCCTCTTTATCTCCGATATATTCATAATAATTGGCCATGGAAACGATATAATAAGGATTTCCGGGATCAATTTGATATGCTTTCTGATAATACTCATACGCTTTCTCCGGCTCATTCTGTTCGAGATAAAGATCCCCCATCATAATGGAATATTTACTCTCCATGGGAAATTTGGCAACCAGCTTTTGTATTTCATTATTGGCTTCAGCTTGTTTTTCTATGGCCAAATACAAGCGATATTTTTGAATCGACAACGCTTCATTCATGCCAATATTTTCTTCCAGGACATCCAATGCCTGAATGGCCTTTTCAATCTCACCCTTCTTGGCATAAATATCGCTCAGGTAATAATTCAACTCCGGTTTATCAGGATGATTCCGGATCAAATCCTCATAAGCTTTAGCGGCTTCTTCATTCATTCCCAGTTCACGGGAAACATTGGCTAATGCAATTTTATAATCAAAATTATCATTACTGTATCTAACCGCTTTTTCCAGGTGATCCAATACCAGATCCGCCCGTTTCAGGTATAAATAATAATTGGAAATTTCATAATGAGCCACTGCCGATGTGGAATCGATCGACAAACAATGCTGTAACGACAGAAAAGCCCCCGTAAAATTACCACTGTTTTTCTGTCGCAAAGCTTCTAAAAAGAAGTAATCAAATTTCCTGTCATCAACAGTCTTCTCTGTACCCGGAGCACGAAGCTCAACAACGGCCCCATGCACTATAGGAGAGCCCTGCAATGCCAGGAATATCAGAAGTATCCAAATTTTATATCGCATCACGTACTTTTTTAGAATTACGAATTAGAAATTACGAATTACGAATCGATTGCCTGCAAGGAGCTAATTCGTAATTTCTAATTCGTAATTCGTAATTCACTATCACTTTTTTCCAGTATGCCCAAATCCTCCATCTCCTCGTTCTGTTTCTTCCAGAACTGAAACTTCTGTCCATTCTACCCGGGCATGAGCAGCAACAACCATCTGACAGATTCGTTCTCCGTCATTAATAACAAATGGTTCATTGGAAAGGTTAACCAGAATAACTTTGATTTCTCCCCGGTAATCGGCATCAATAGTTCCGGGTGTATTGAGAACTGTTAATCCATATTTATTAGCCAACCCACTTCTTGGACGGATCTGTGCTTCATAACCGACAGGCAATTCAATAAACAAACCTGTAGATATCAATTTTCGTTCCAATGGGTGTAATGTAATTGGTTCATCTATATTTGCCCGTAAATCCATTCCGGCAGAATACAACGTAGCATATTCCGGCAGACTATGCTTTGACTGATTGACTATTTTGACCTGCATAAAACAATTAATAATTGATAATTATATAAGTCGCAAATATACGTGAAATTCCCGAAATTATAAAACGAGACACAAAAAGCGGTAGGGGCGGATTGCATCCGCCCGTGGCTATCCACGCCCCACACCCACCCATTAAATATTTCCCATATCCATTCGGAATATATTAACCCAACTTTAACCTTCAATTGCAAATATTCCCAGCTGTACGTAGCTCTATCGTCTCTCGTGGTGGCGGCTGTGTACTACAGATTTTTATTTTTCTATACGGTGTTTTTCTGTAGTTTA
>JAVBMQ010000159.1:0-4555 GCA_031552335.1 Bacteroidales bacterium
GTATTGGAACCGACCGGGCATATGTGTCTAGAATTGAAAGCGGAAAGATAGAGCCTAAAATTTCCACTTTCTATCGAATTATCAATGCTATGGGGATGAAAATAGATTTGTCATTTTTAATATAATCCCTAATCTAAAAAAAGAGTTTTTCATTCACTTAGGTCCCACAACAGGTCCCGATTTGATGACATTCAAAGATACATAATATAACTAATTATAACTGCTTCATATTTTTAATGTCTGTTGAAAGTAATACCAAGTTAATTTAGATTACAATTCATTATGTTAATTTGTGCGCTAGCGGGACAACTTTTAATTGATGTAAATGGCTGATTTTCACGAATGAAAATTGGCCTTTTTTTGTTTTTCTGACAAATGAGCTGACAAATAAAAGTACAATAATTTCTTAAAAAAGCAAAATAGGCTGTCTCACAATTACAGGAGTCAGCCTCTTTTTTATTATTTCTGAGGAATAAACAGAAAATTTATTTTTGAGTGTTTTGATTCTGGTTAGGAAGAAATGTCAGGTATTATCAGATTATTCTGGATAAAATCTTCAGAATATTTTTTGACATTTCCTCCAACTCATATTGATTCTTTTTATTTAACGTTCTATGACGGATTTTGCACAACAAATCCCTCCTCCAACCTGAATAAAAATAAGCAAATTTTCCTGATAAGGCCATACAAATGATAATGGCGAGTCCCGAAATCCAGGAATACAGAAATCCAATAATACAAAATGAAAAAATATAATACAGCAAATACAAAAACAACCACAATACAAAATTAAAAGAGCTTTTGAAACTATCATCTTTTAGTTTTTTTACAATCAGACGAGGAGTATAGGCTGGTATGCAATTAGCGATCCATCCGGAAAAAAATAAGGGGAATGATACGACTAATCCTGCTATTTTTAATATTATTTTGATCAGAGAAAGAGGTTGCTGTATTGTTTGGTGATTGATTTTTAATGACTTCAAACGTGAAGAATAGGTATTATACAATTCGCAAAGTGTGGCGGTTTGTTCCGGATCTTTTATTTCAGCCTGATCTAAGGATACTGTCAATTTTTTTCTGGCATTTAGTAGGTTGGATGGAGTTTTCTCTTGTTTATCCTTTTCGCATATCATATCATCAGCGATTGTGGAAAGTCCGTAAAACTCCTGATAATATTTTTCAGACCGGATGTTTTGAATCAAAGGAGCCATTGCAGCAGAAACATCATCACGCAAAGCATTCAATCCTTTAGGTTGTGATTCTTCATAGACTGGTAAATATGATTTAACCTCTATCGGCTTTCCTAAGCGAATTACCACATCAGCGCCTGAATTTATATAATCAGTGTAATCAATACCCGTGGGAATAATAACCACATCTTTATCCTGTATTTCCTGTTGCGCTTGAAATGCTATGCGGAACATTCCTTTGACTAAGGGCAACAGACTTCTCCGGAAACTTTGTTTGCCTTCTGGCATCAGACAGAGAGGTATTCCATCCCGAAGTACATCGACCGATTGATTGAAAATGTCAAAATTTTTATCTAATTCATCCCTGCCGTCACGAATGCGATAGATGGGAAGCATTTTCAGGAAATGAAGTATTTTGGCAATTTTCTTTTTCTTAAAAATGTCTGCTCTGGCTAAGAATACAGTACTTCCGGGTTGCAGGTAAAGCATCAGCAATGCATCCATCAATGCATTTTGATGATTGGGTGCGTAAATAACAGCTTTGTTTTTATCTTCAGGAATATTTTCTTTTCCCTCAATACAGATCTTTCCATAAAACTGCCGGATAGCAAACCGTACATAAATTTTAAGTAACCAGTATTTAAGATCAAATGCTTGTATTTTCTTCTTCATATGCAGGTAATTTTTTATAACGACAGGCAAAAGCGATGGTAAGTCCGGATACGATATGCCAGATTCCCCACCAGGCAACCACCATTAACATTCCTCCCGTAACAACACCTTCCGGAAATATTTTAGGGTTAAAGAGTAAGGCCAATCCTAAACCTGAATTCTGGATGCCGGTTTCGATCATCAGGGAGCGACGGTCACGGACAGGGCATTTGAATGCGGCTCCGGTAAAGTATCCTCCGGCTAAAGCTGATCCGTTATGAATCAGTACAATAATAAAAATGAAAAATAAGTTATGCAGGAAAATATTGATGTTATTACTTAAAGCTGCAGCCAGGATAATAAAAAATGCAAACAGGGAAATGAATTTTACCGGTTTGGTTATTTTTTCTTTTGCTTTGGGGAAATATTTAGCAAATAGCATACCTGCAATTAATGGGAGTACCAGCAGAATACATAGAGTAAACAGCATGTGAGGAATGCTGATTTCTAAAGGTTGTAACATGTCCTGTGATTTACGATTCAGAAAATTTACATACAGGCGTCCCCAGATCTCAAAATTCAAAGGTGTCATAAAAACAGCTAAGGCAGTGGTGGCTCCCGTTAGGCTGACTGACAAGGCAAGGTTTCCTTTCGCCAGTGCAGAAATAAAATTTGACATATTTCCACCCGGGCAGGCAGCCACTAAAATCATTCCCATGGCTACGCCGGGAGGAATCAGATTGATACCCAAGGCAACAATGGTGAAAGTAATCAGCGGCAAAAGAATCAATTGTGCACCCAATCCCAGAAAAAGAGATTTGGGATGAGCAATGACTTCTTTAAAATTGGATATTTTTATTTCCAACGCTACGCCAAACATAACAATTGCCAGAATAATATTGATAATATGCATACCGGCAGCATCGAAGTTGATTTTTACACTATCTAATGATTGTAGCTGTTCGTACATGAGTTATTTTCTTTATTGATTTATTTTTTCAGAAAGGAAGCTGAAGCATAAGACGTGCGCACCAAAGGGGCGCTTTCTACATGCTGGTATCCCATCTTAATTGCATATTCTTTATAAGATTCAAATTTTACAGGAGTAATATATTCCGATACCGGAAGATTCCTGGAAGATGGCTGTAGATATTGTCCGATAGACAACAAACGGCACCCTGCATAATAAATATCCTGTATAGTTTCCTGTATTTCTGTTTCTATTTCTCCTAATCCCAGCATAATTCCTGATTTTACAGGAATACCTGATTGAGCAATATATTTCAGCACATGAAGGCTGGTGTCATATTGAGCCCGGCTTCGAACAAGAGGAGTTAATCTTCTGACGGTTTCCATATTATGAGAAATAATATCCGGAGAAGCCTGGATAACAATATCAATCAAATCTTCTTTTCCCTGAAAGTCCGGAATCAATACTTCAGTTGTAATACCCGGATTTGTATCCCGAATATATTGAATGGTTTTTGCCCAGTGGTTGGCCCCCAGATCAGGCAGGTCGTCCCGGTCGACAGAAGTAACAACAGCATGTTTTAATCCCATGAGGCGAACTGATTCTGCAACTTTTTCCGGTTCGTCAGAAATCAGGGGAAGCGGCCTTCCGGTTTTTGTATTACAAAATTTGCATGCCCTTGTACAGATATCACCACCGATCATAAAAGTAGCGGTTCCTTTTTCCCAACATTCACCTTTGTTCGGACATTTTCCGCTTTCACATATCGTGTGCAGGCAATGTGTGGACAATATTTTCCCTGTTTGGGAAAATTGGTCTTTACTTCCCAAACGAATTTTCAGCCAGTCGGGCTTAGGAATGTGACGGCTTTTTATCATCTTTATTTATAAGTTATCTTTCAAAAATTGACAACATCTGGTATACAGGTGATGTCGGTATGGTTCACCTAAAATACTGTGATTTTTGTTTGTATACACCTGCATATCAAATTGTTTTCCGGCTTGTACCAACTCATCGGAATAATATAATGTATTCTGGAAATGAACATTGTCATCAGAAGTTCCGTGGATCAATAGTAACTTACCTTTCAGATCTTTTACAAGAGAAATAGGTGATGCTTTTTTATATCCTTCGAAATTTTCATTCGGAGTCCGCATAAAACGTTCCGTATAAACGGTATCATACAGTTTCCAGTCAGTTACAGCTGCGATACAGATACCTGCTTTGAAAACGCCATTTCCTCTACTCATAGACATCAGAGTGACGGTTCCTCCGAAGCTCCATCCCCAGATAGCGATACGGTTTTTGTCTACGAAAGGCATCTTTCCGATATATTTGGCTGCTTCAATCTGATCATCAGACTCCAATACACTTAGTTGTTGGTAAGTACATTTGCGGAAAAATTCACCGCGAGCGCCGGTTCCCCGTCCGTCAACACAAGCAATCACAAATCCCTGGTTAGCCATATATTGTTCCCATCCCAACTGGTAGCTATCTCTGACTTCCTGAGAATTAGGTCCGCTGTATTGTACCATCAGTACAGGATATTTTTGAGAAGCATTGAAATTGACCGGTTTAATAATCCATGCATTCAGTTCGTATCCTTCTGATCTGGGAATAGTTATGAATTCTTTAGAGGCAATTTGATGATCGGCTAAGGTTGATTTCAATGCTTTATTATCTTCCAGGATCACTAATTCTTTGCCATTATTGTCGTATATAGCAATGTTGTTAGGAGATATTC
>JAVBMQ010000216.1:0-6470 GCA_031552335.1 Bacteroidales bacterium
TGTTGTCCCGGTATAATTTGACTTAACCACTGCATTGGCCGGATCAAGAGGATTTTTGCAAATCCCCGTCAAGACTACCCTGCCTAAAGCATCCGGAAAAGAAAAAGTCCATTCCCCTTTGGTGCGTTGTTCGCCATCCTGAGTAAATATTAGCCGGTCGGCATAATCATATTGGAAGTAAACCGGTTCGCAGCCTGGTAGTTTTTTCTCTACACAACGGTTTCGCTGATCGTAGCGGTAATAATAGCAATAATCCCTGACTGCTGTTGTTGAAACATTGAATGTTGTGTTTGCCGTTAACCTGTCAACCGCTTCGGGTGGAAGGACATAACGTAAATCTCCAAAATCATCATATACATAGTAAGTATCATGATTTTGATTGCTATTGATTTGACGACTCAAAACGACCTGCCCCAGTTTGTCTTTGAATTCGTATGCAATATTCCCGTCTTCATCGGTCATCTTGGTTACATAAAGTTGGGAGTTGTCATAGTCTCCGTTTTTAACCAGGTTGTTACCGGAAATATAATAATAAGCGCATTTTTGTTGGGGTTTAGCGTTATCGTTGGTCAGGTATTCTGTCTTGACAGCTTTCCCTTTTGTCTGCCAGTCATTGCCCGGGCCGTATTGTTCAAGCACACGATTCAAAGGTGAAGACTCGTAAACAGGTTTGGAGTGGGGATTTGGGTCTCCACTGTAAGAACCTTTGATCAAATCCTGTGGGTTGGAAACGAAAGCGCCATTATTCCCGGCTTTTACTCCCGGCAGCCAGGTGTTGGATTCCCGGCCGAAGGGATCGTATTCCTGAAAGTTGACCAGATCGGCTCCATTGGGGGTGATGCCTTTTTGTACGGTTTGAATGGGGCGGCCCAATCCGTCAAAATATTGGATGGTGGTCAGAGCTCTTGCTCCACGGGCAAGACTTATATTGTTTCCTGTGATATCTACTTTGTCTGTTGCATCTAATGGCGTTACCGTGACAATGTAATTTTGACCGGATGATAGGTTTACCGGCAAATTAACATATGGATCGCAAGTCGCAGCATCTGCTTTGAGCACCAGGCTCTTTCCCGAAGCGGCGGAAAAAGAGAATCCGGGTTTCAGGATGATGGCTTCACAAGCTTTGATCTCACCTCCGGTTGTATTGGGTGTGGACAGGGTGACAATATCCCCGGCCATCAATGTAAAGGGAGATAAAAGCAGTATGATGATTGATGATATTATGTTTTGAGGTTTCATGGCGGAGCGTTTTATTTTTGAACTTTGGAGTCCTTTAATTCTTTTTCCAGCGCTTCAATGCGTTTGTTCTGTTCTATTGTATAAAGGGTCAACTCTTCGATTTTTTGAAGGAGTTTGGCTTGCATTTCACTTACATTGATTCCTTCTTTTGATACTTCTTCGGCTGAGGGGATACCTGGCAGATGCTTATTTTCTTCTATGTGGCGAGCAACTTCATGCAGGCTTGGGAGCTTGTAGTTCTTGGAAAAAACATAATCGGGCCAGTTGGAGTTTTCAATTTTGACTTCTTTGGCGCGAATAGTGCCTGCAACTTCAAGTTTATGATTGGGAGTCGATATTCCAATCCCCACATTTCCGGTTGTTGCAACAGTAAACATTGGAGTAAAAAATGGTTCATCCCAGAATTTTCTTCCGACAACAAATTTATCATTATAATCATCCCCTACATTAATTCTTAATTCAGATAAATCCGAAGCGGTGTTCACTCTGGCGATATAAATATCATCCATATTTTCACCAGGATTCCCGAAATATAGTTTGCTTCCCGTTTCATTATAAGCTGGCGTTGTGCTTCCTATTTGTATATCACCAGCTATTATTTGGTGTCCATTAAATGTATTGTTCCCTCTTGTTGCCAGTTCATGCCAGGTAGTACTCCTGCTTTGTAGTTCATAACTTGCAATTTTACGAAAATATAGTTTGTCATTTTCTCCATAACCTGAGGTGATTTGAAGCTGATGATTATTAATTGAGTTCGAATGTCTTATTGTAAATAAATGCATCCAGCCAATTTCCGGTAGTTCTGTTTGATGATCCTGAAAAGTTTCATATAGTCCTGAAAATAAAGGAATATCAAACCTTGAAATCCGAGTGGAATATCCATCACCAATTTGTTGACTCATTGCCGGAACTGATGATATTACAGAAAGGATAACTGCAAGAAGCAATGTCTTTTTCATGATATTATGTTTAGAATAATTAATTCTCATTTCATTTGATTGAAAAGATCCTACCTAAGTATGTATTCATTAGAATCTAGATGTAAAGAGAATATCAGGTTCGTAAATTGAACAGCATCATGAGGTTTAGGTTCTGCATCTATCTGATAATTCTTTAATCTGGCCCGGATTGTACCGTTGGTGTCAACCCATAGAATCCATGTATTCTTTTTTTCTCCTTGTTTATTCACATTATTTCGATCAATGAACTCAACATAGGATATCTGTTTGGGGTAGATTTCAGGATTTCTTAATTTACCGATGGGTACTCCTCCTGTATAAAAATCATAAGTATTATCTTTGACCCGGAAAAAATTTTCACCCCAAATTATATAAAAATAATAAATATAAAGGTCATTCCCTTCATAATAAATATTTGATGAGGCAAAGCCAAAATACTCATTGGGGTCCACTGCATAAAATCCGGCTCTGATACATTGACATTTTTCTTCCGCATGTCTTTGTGCTGCTTCATGGTACAATTCTCTTGCTTTATTATCAGCATCTTCTTGAGAAATTGTTGATAGGCAAACACCTGCCGGGATTTTAAATTTAGCGGTTTCTTTTGATATAAATCCTTCAGGACAAGGTCTTGTAACATTAATCACTATTTCCTTATTCAGATGTGTCTTAGGATATGATGAAGAGTAGTTGTATCCTATACTTCTTAATATATTTTCTTCATTATTTTTTATAGAACAAAGACGTTCATTTTCATCATATTCATAATTGATTGTTTTATTATTATTATCAGTTTCAGATTTCAACTTTCCGTTATACAGATATTTATATGATTTCACGTAAGCATTGGGAAGTTTAAGCCTTAAATCGTCAACAATTGCATCCCAATCCCATTTATTGGAAGAACTTTGAAAAACAGAATCTACTTTATCTATATTGGCGTTTTGTACTGATGCTATAATTAATTTATTATCATTTGACCATAGATAAGATTCTATTGATCCATCCCTATATTTTCTTTCTATTAATTTTCCATAATCGTTATATTTATTTTGAAGTCTGGGGGCTAATTCCCAGTTTCTATATATATCTGTCAAGGATGATTGTAATATATGTTTATTATTGTTGTAGAGAGCATAATCATATATCAACCCATTCTTGTAAATATTATTGACATAAGATTCCTGTAAAACCGGATATGAAAGCATGTGACGTTTATACATTTCTGTATGAATTTCAGAAGGTAATGTGCCTGAGTAAGGGTATTTTATTACGACTTCTTCTTTATTCATATTTGTTTCTATAGATTTTTTTACCAATTGTCCATAGTTATCATATTCAAAATTTTCCATGCTTATAACTGCTTTATTTATTGGGTACGTACCTGAGTTACCATAGTATATCCCAGCATTTTTATCATATAATATTTCTCTTGTTGATTTTAATTTGTTAAAATAGCAATAATAATAATTGGCAATATGACCAGGTAACATAGATGTGGATGGATCAGCGGACGCCATATATTTAGGGTTAGCTGTTCTCACAATGTTTGTTTCATCTTTACCTATGTTCTCATATTCATAATGTATGCTTTTTAACACTTTGCCGGAAGGATCACAATAATATTTGTCTGATTCTTTTCCTCGTTCAAGATCTCTTGAGTTAAAAACAAGATTTGTTGTCCATTTTTCAACATACTTCGGAAGATCATCTGTACAGGCAGGTACTGTTTCTCCCAATCTGACAATGTGATCCTGAGAAATAAAGTTTGTAGCAACAAAGCTTCCATTACTATATTTTTCAATAACAGTTGAATAACCAACATGAATGGATGAAGAATGAAAAAAATCGGAGTTACTTTTAGTATAGGGTTTTAGTTCATAATTTATAATTCCACTTGAAATATCCCTATATTCTATTTTAGTGTAAATATATTCTTTAGACGAAAAACCACCTAACTCATCAACATCTACGATTTTTTTTATTCTTAATCCGCCAACCATCTCATTTTCTCTGGCACTGATGTAGGAACTACTCCATATTTCATTACGTACATATCCTCCATAATCGTGATTTTCATAATAAAAATCACTATATCCTTTTGTCGGATAGATAATCTTACTTAAAACACCAAAGTGGGAACTATTAATTAATGGGGCTTGGGGCTTATTATTCTTGTCTTCTTGAATCCAAAGGTATTTTTGATTGGAATAACCCCAGTGATCTCCATATTCAGATAAATACTCGGGTTCGTTCAAAAAGGATCTGTCACCATAGTAATATCGAAATTGATAAATTTCTTTTTGATCGGATTTGGGATATCCCATAGATACTTCATCTAACCTTAGTCGATGATTATTCCACTCATAGTATTTAAATAATATTTTTCTTGTTTTATCGGCAAATGGATATTCAAAAGAAATTTCATCAAGTTTCAACCAGATAAATCGATCTTTATATTTTCCGTCCCATCTGGAAGCGTTGATCATGTCATCGTAATTTCTATCAAAATATGGTATTTGTGATGTTGTACTAAAACCAAGAAATTCTTTCGGAGGAACATCTTTATCCCAATATAAATCTGTATAATTACTTTCATAGTAAGATAATTCATTACTTTTTGATGTTTTAAACAAAATCTGTAGATTTTTATCTGGAATAGAAATTGATTTTAAATACACAGGGGAAATAATAGTTCCTGATGCTCCTTGTAAAACATAATCATGGGCCGTAGATCCTTTTTCTGGTTCTCTCTTAACAATCCTAGATGGAATAAAGCATGAAAAATTTGACTGAAAAGGTCCTCGTTCATATTCAAACCGGATTGATTCTCCAACAGGAGGAATAATTTCCGTTAGAAGCCAGCTTGTAGCTAAACCTTCACGGGAATAATCAAAACCACAAGCTAACATACTGACTGAATATTCTATTGCGTCAGCACCTCCAAAAATGTATTTTACTCCCATTCCATCAGTCAAAGTAAACTTGGTAAAGGTAGGAGTCGTAAACTGGAATCCTCCGCTTATTAAATCATCGTTATTGAATTCGACTTTAATGGGAACATCACATTGTACTTTCCATTCACCCAAATGATTTATATAAAATTTCCCTGAATATCCAAGCATATTGAAACTGAACACATCTGGTTGTTTATCGATCATAAATGTGAATAAAGAAAATTCATTATTAGTATCATAAAAATCTGCAGGTTCATACCATTTTTCTTTATTAAGAATATTGTGTGAATGATAAAACCCAATTCCACCAACATTGGTTGTCTCTCCATTGGAACACTCATATGTTCCTCTAGAGTTAATTTCATCCGGAATATATTTAATATCTCTTGTAATAATACCTCCTGTGTTCAAATTCCAACCTAATCCTACCCATGACGGATGGACATTGGGTTTAAATCCTGAAGCATGATAGCTTAGGCTAATATCCAAATTTATATATTCCGTTTGATAAGAGTATATGGGAACTGAAATTTGAGGGATTCCTGTGTATAAGGAGACTGGGATGTCACCATATACTTTAAAGCTTTCTGCGTTTGGACTTAGGATTGTATTCTCTACTCCAATTTTTTCTTGAGGATAACAATATTGGATAGTTATCAATAGTATTATTATGATAAAAATTTGTTTCATATTTGTTTGATATTACCTTTTCAACACCTTCTCACTCACTCCAAATCCATCCAACCAAACATTCAACACATATTCCCCTCTGACATACGGAGCCATGTAAATCTGTCCGGATAATATTCCTGCCGGTTGATAACCCCAGTTCTCTTTCAACATCACCCGGCCTTGACGGTCGGTCAACTGGATTTGGATGGTGGCGGATTTAGGAAGAAACATTTCGATATCCAGGTTAGTGATTACCGGGTTGGGGTAAATATTGTAGGTCAGGTCTTTCCATGGGCTTGTATTATCCGGGTTGATGTTATCAACCCCTACGGAATCATTTTGTAATTCTGCCAGGTTGGCTTCATCTTCCTCCAGGTAATAATGGTCTTGTGGCGGATAGAAAAAGGCCACATTGAAATATTCCTGTTCGCTACTTTTGCGGTTGACCGAACTTCTCACTGTTTCGAAGATCGGGTAGCGATAACCTTTGGAGTACCAACGGAAGGTTTCGACTTCGAGGGTGAGGCTGTCGTTAGCCAGGCGAAAATTGATACTATCGGTAGAAACAGAGGATTGCGGGTCAAGGGCGAGAAGAGAGGCGAATAGTGGTTTCGTTTCCTCCGCAATACGTTTGAAGGTGCGG
>JAVBMQ010000073.1:0-8292 GCA_031552335.1 Bacteroidales bacterium
CAAAAACAGAAGCCGATCTGTTTAAGGTCAATCCGGAAGCAAAAAAAGAAATCCAGGAAAGCCTGGATGTTTCCCTGGCTGTGTATAAAGCAGAGACAGACAAGTTATATAAAACACTATTAGACAAATATCAGGATTACACCAGGCGCCGGGAAGAAGTTGAGAAAAAGTTCCGGGAAGATTTGAAAAACCTGAATGTCCTTCCTGATGGTGAAGGGAAATCATCGGCTATTGAAGAACTGGCAAGGAAACGAAAAAAAGCAATTAAAGCCATCAATGATGAAGAAGCGGAAGAAGTAAAAAAATCCTCCGACCTGTTTATCCGCTTATTCCAGGATGCTTCACAACAATCGGTAAAAGAAATCCGGAAGGTTATTGATGAAATACAGGCCTTGTATGATTACCTGTCGCAAACCAAGGAAGAGGATATTGCTCCCAACTTTGGTTTTACTACAGAACAATTAAAAAATTTCAAAGGTGATGCCGAGCAATTAAAAGCAATCCTGGACGGACTGATCTCTAAGAAAAAAGAATTAGCCGGGAAAAGTGAATTCCAGGCATTTTCCCAAAGTATTGGCAATGCCATCAAACTTATCAATAAAGGTGGTACAGAAAACATTGGCCGTGGAATCGCCGATATCGGGTCAGCTACCCAGCAGATCATGCCATCAGTCGAAAAGTTCGGCCAGGACTTGGGAGCCATATTCGGAGAGGATATGGCCGATGATATAAAAGTCGTTACTGATCTGCTCGGAGCAACTGTTGAAGTCGGTACCGGTGTCGGGAAGATCATGTCCGGGGATATAGTCGGAGGAATTACGGATGTGGTATCCGGATTGGCTAAAGTTTTTACCATGTCTTCGGCTGCAGAGAAACGGCACCAGCAAGCGCTTGAAGAAATTGCAGAACGTAAGTTGTCTCTGCAAAGGGAATATAACCTGTTGTTACTGGAACAAAACCTGCTACTCAAGGAAGCAACAAGCATTTTCGGGGAAAAGCAGATCACGAAAGCTTCTAATGCTGTAAAAAACTATGTGGATACTTACCGGCAGGTAAATGATGAGATGCGTAAGCTGGGAGATGTCGATATTGTAACCGGCCACAAAAAGACCGGTTTTCTTGGGCTGGGAAAAGGGAAAGATACGTATTCCGGTATTCTCGATGTATATGATGATGTTATCACGGCAGAAGGGAAATTGAATGTCGAACGGATACAGTCGATACTCAATACGCAGAAAATGGATAACAATACCCGTGAGTACCTGCAGAATCTGTTATCACTTCAAGATCACCTGGAAGAAGCCCAGGAAGCATTAAGAAGTTACCTGGAGCAAACTTTCGGTGTATTGGGTGAGAATCTGATGGATTCAATCGTAAATTCCATTCAGGACAAAGGTGTCAATGCCTGGGAAAAATTCGGGGAATCCGGATCGAAAGTCATCGAAAAGCTGGGAGAGCAGCTTGCATACGAACTTTTCTTTGCCGACAAATTCGCACAGTTGCAAAAACAATTGGAGCAGGTGTATTATGCCACTTCAGATCCGCAAGAGATCGCCCGTCAGCAATTGGATATTATCGGGAATTTTTACAGTACAATCGGTGAAGAAATGGATGCTGCACAGGATTTCATGGAACAGTGGAAAAAGAAAGCTGAAGAGAAAGGATTTAATCTCTGGGAAGAAACGACTACCAGCCAAACCGGGAAACAAGGCGCTTTTACCACCATGACTCAAGACCAGGCGAGTAAGCTGGAGGGACTCTTTACTTCAGTTCAAAACCATGTGGCCGGAATGGATGATAAGATGACCGATATGAGTGATGTGATGTATGAATGCCTGGGAGTATTGATGCTGATTGCTGAAAATACAGCTTATTGTGCCATGCTGGAAGACATCAAGGATGATATAGCTACAATTAAACGTGACGGATTAAAAGTAAAATAAAATGGAGATACTCAGAGGTTTACTATATATCAACGGTAAAGACGTTTACAGCGAATATGGGGCGTTTCTGACAGAAGATACTGTAGGACAGAACACTAATTATGCGGAACTGCTTACGCCGCCTAAAACGAAACCCTATACGGCTGTCAGTTTCCGGGAAGATGACGGGGAGAAATTACCGGACGTGCTTCCGGATCCGGCATTTGAGCCGCGCGATGTATCGCTGTATTTTGCCATCCTGGCAGATACACCGGCAATCTTCCTAACCAAATATCATGCTTTTGTAAGCCTGCTAAAATCCGGATGGCTTGAAATCCGGCTACCGGAGTTAAACCAAACTTATAAAATGTATTACCAAGAATGTTCCGGATATGAACAACTCACCCCGATCGACGGGCAGGTTGCTGCAAAATTCAAGGTCAAACTCAGGGAACCGGTACCACAGTTTTAATCGTATTTAAACACCATTTAAATGAAGTTGATAATTAAAAATAGTTCAGGAGAGCAAAAGGCGGTTGTATCGCCTTCGGATAATTCGGTATTAACCCATGCCGCCATGGGGGAAAATACACTGTCACTTTCTTTTGTATCATATCAGTACATTCAGTTTGATGTGAATGATTATGTGGAGTTTCAGGACAATACCTATACACTGATGGAAATATACCATCCGACTATGAAATCGCTTCAGCAGTGGTCGTATGATCTGAAATTCTACGGTGTGGAATCGGAATTGAAACGCGCATTGGTGTTAAAGTTGGTAGATAACGAATATGATCCTGTTTTCCCGTTAACGGCCCAGGCATCGGAGCATGTCCGGCTGATTGTTGATAATATCAACCGGATCAAGAATACAACTGATTGGAAAGTCGGTGAAGTTATTTCCAGTGAAAACATAACCATCTCTTATGATGGTACCTATTGTTATGATGCGCTGACTCAAATAGCCAATGATCTGGAAACGGAATGGTGGGTGGATGGAACTACTATCAATATGACCCGGTATGAACATGGAAGTCCTGTAGCGCTCGGATATAAAAACGGACTAACAAACCTGTTTAAAGATAGTGATGAAGAAAACGTCCGTTTTTTCACCCGGTTGTTTCCAATAGGAAGTACCAGGAACATTGATCCGTCCCGGTATGGTCACTCCCGGCTCCAGCTTCCGAACGGACAAAAGTATGTGGAACAAAACCTGCAGTTTGGAATCATTGAACATTTTGAAGAAAATGCTTTTTCGCACATCTATCCCCGCAGGATCGGAACCATTTCATCGGTCAGGAGTGAAATAAAAAAAGGTGAAGACGGAACCCCGTTTTCCATCTGGTATTTTAAAGACTCCGGGTTAGACTTTGATCCGAACAATTATGAGATTGCCGGTCTGGTTAAACAAATAGTCTTTCAATCCGGGGAACTTAACAGACGTGATTTTGAGGTTAATTATAATTCAGCATCAAAAGAATTTGAGATTATCACCCAGTTCCCGGACGGTTTCGACCAGCTTCCAGGTGGTCACCTGATCCCGGAAGTGGGAAACAAATACATCCTATATAACATTACCATGCCATCGGAATATTATGTCCTGGCAGAAAAGGAATTTAAAGAGGCTGTCGATGCCTGGATGAAAAAATACAACCTGGACAAATCCATTTACAAAGGGGATACAGATTATATTGAGGTTGCAAAAAGAAATATTCCGGTTGTGGTCGGCCAACGGGTGAAGCTGGAGAGTGATAAATATTTTCCCGGTACCGGTTACAGGATTAGCCGGATTACTTCTATAACCCAAAATTTGAATAATCCCGCAATCGCTACACTCAGTTTCTCGGATGTTATTGCCAAAGGAAAGTTTGAAGGATTACAGGAAGAAATCAATGAGGCCATGTCGTATGCCAAAGCATCGTCATCGCTTCCGGATATCATTAAAAGTTGGGAGACTACCAAAGCGACTGATTACAACCTGTATTCGGCGCTCAAATCAGTTAAAGAGTTCTTGTCGAAAAATAATGATGATACAGCCCGTGGACTTATCTCCTTCCTGAAGGGTTTTCATGTGGGGGATTTTGAAACCGGATTCCTCGGATCCGGAGCTGCGATTACTGTCGATGAAGAAGGTATCACTACTGCTGAAGTTGATAAACTCATTGTCCGGAGATATGCCAAATTTTTTGAACTCATCATCGAGCGCCTCTCTCATATTGGCGGACAGCTTGTTGTATCTCCTGCCAGGATGGAATGCGCTAAAGTGGAGGAGTTCCCGGATTACTACCGTTGTTATTTTGAGACAGGCGACAACGGGGAATTCGTGCAGGAATTTGTCAAAGGCGACCAGGCCCGGTGCCAGGTGTTTACAGGAAGCACTTTGAAATATTACTGGCGCCTGGTAACCGGTATTGGCTCCGATTACATTGACCTTTCAAAATCCGATTGTGATTCCGGATCCGATGTTCCGTCTTCCGGAGACCATATCGTGCAACTGGGGAACCGGGACGACAAAGAACGCCAAAATGCTCAAATCCTGTCATCATTCGGAGAGGATGCACCCAGCTACAAACAATATGCCGGGATTGATTCTTATTCCCTGGAAGGAAAATATGTAACCGGATTTACCGGCAAAGGAAACAAGATAACCGGTCTGGTCAATATCGAAGCGGGCAGTACCGGGTGGCAACATCTTGTCGGTCTTCCGGAAGAAATACAGAAAGCGGCAGATATAGATGTCGGAGCTGTTAATCTGGTTCAAAACACAGGTTTTACAGGTGATTATGAAACACTTGATATGAACGCTGGTACAAGCCTTGATGCGGAATCGGAACTATTCAGCCGGTCACTTATCCACTGGGAAGGAAATGCCAGGGTAATAGAAGACAGGAAAAGTATATCGGGATATGCATGCCGGGTATATAGTCTACTCTCCCAGGTATTATATCGCCCGCTTATTGACGAAGAGCGGTATATCCTTTCCTTCAGGGCCAAAGGAAACATAACAGTCAAAATCGGCACATTCTCGCACATACAGTCCATTGAAGGGGGTTATGAAAAAGTTGTGTTAAGACTTGAAGCAATGAACGCTACGAAACTGGAATTTACCGGTGACTTTACCATTTGCGAAATACAACTGGAGCGCGGAACCATAGCGACTGAGTGGTCTCCATCGCCAAGGGACAATGACCGGACGCTGGCAGAATTCGAAGCGATCCGCTATATGTCGGATGCAATCAAAGGTATGACTCAAATACTGGGCGGTTTGATTTTAACATCAATGATTCAACTGGGTATGTACAAGGACGGGAAACTGGATCAGATTACGGCAGGAATTTCCGGTATATACAATGATGATGAAGATGTGGCGTTTTGGGCAGGTGGGCGATTGGAAGATGCCATCCGGGCGGTAATGTCTCCGGATAATGAAGGGGCCAATGCTGTTATCACCCATGGAGGCAAAGCAATACTGAATGAAGCGATTGTAAGAGGAGTGATTTATGCCATTGATGGCGTGTTCAGAGGAAAGGTGTACGCTGAAGATGGTGAGTTCAATGGTACTGTTAATGCCAGGGATGGGGTATTTAAGGGCCGGGTAGAAGCGGATGAGGGATATTTCAGGGGCTTATTTGAAAGTAATAAAGATGGTAACAGGATTATAATTGATCCGGAAAATAGGACTATCTCATTTATCCGTTCTGATGATACTGTTGTCGGTACTATCTCATTTGGTGAATTTGGTTCTGTTATTGAATTATTTTCCAGAGGGGCTGGTAATTCGAATATGTCAAAAACGCTCCTTCATGGGGCAATGATCTCCATTGATGGTGAATCATCTTTTTTAAATCTAACCTCAAACGGAATATTGTTGAAAAATTTTTGGGTGTATAACCCAACAGATAGAGATGTATTAATTGTGCAAATGGATAAACTGCCGACATCATCAGCGGGATTAGGGTCAGGTCAATTATGGAGATCAGGAAATCAATTAATGATTGTTCCTTAATGTGGCCAATTATAAACTGTTTTTTCACGAATAAAAATGCCAGTTGCATCATCTGATATTATAAAATCATTTTTGGCGTTTTTTTTCGGTTTGAAAACTGATTTTAATTGCATACCGGTTGCATAGTCATAAAATAAATAAATAGAGTCATGAAATTCAGGCATAATAAATTCGGTAGTTGGAACCCCATATTTAAGGGTACCATGTTCTCCAAGGAGAATACATTCCCTTTTGTCATTGAAATAGGCGGATTTTACATTTGTGAAAACATCCCCATCGGTTTCAGCCTTCAAGGTGATAGTATATGAAGTATAGTCTTGAGTTTCCTCTGCCGGATCATCAGAGCAGGAAACAAAAAAAGAAACGGAAAATAACAGTAATAATAACTTTTTCATGGTAATTAATTTTGGACAAATATATGAAAATAATTTATAACAACATTCTGCCAGTGAAAGGATTCGCGGCAATCAACCTGTTCGGAGTCTTGTTTGTCCGGCATGGCATAACCATTACATCCCGGATTATGAACCACGAGCAGATACATACCCGGCAGATGAAAGAACTGCTTTATGTCTTCTTTTATATTATATACGTCCTGGAATGGATAGTGAAATTATTCCGGTATGGCAAACGGAGTTACCATAACATATCATTTGAAAGGGAAGCGTACTCAAACGAATATGATGGAGACTACCTGAAGTACCGGAAACAATATTCATTTTTTAAATACCTGTAGCCATGGATTTGAATGAGATAAAAACAAGTGGAAAATGGGGCGATGCCGCTACCGGTATCAATGAGAATTTTTCCAGGACTAATGTCGAGATTGAGAAATTGAAAAATACAACGATCCGGGATAAGGGATACTTTTCAACATTGGTATACCTGAAGTTGGCATGGCCATCACCGGTTAAGGGTGATGTAGCCTGGGTGGGTTCTCCCTATCCGGGAACGGTATGGGAATGCAAATTGGCGGGGGAATGGACCGATACCAGTGAAGTTCCGGAAGTCCCCGGCGTCGACCTTAATAACTGGAGTCAGACAGATTGGTAACAATATAAAATTGATTGATATGAATTTAATAATTACAAGTACAGACAAAGATGTCACTTTTTCCCGTGATTCGGAAACGGTGTATGCAAAGAATCAGGTGTATTTTGAATTGAATCCTGTTTCTGTAACTTTCACGGTTTACAGGGACAGGTTTGAAGTGAAACTGAAAGATATCAATGTGAACGGGACACAACTAACTTCCCAGAATGCTAAAGGCTTACTCTCTGCAGCGCTTTTTCGTGATGCCTCCAGGAGCGGGTCTGGTTCTGGAGGCGGTGAGACAAATAACTGGGATCAGGCAGATTTTTAAAAACCATTTAAAACAGTTTTAAATATGGCAACAATGAAATATTACAACGTAAATACGGCTCCGGTGGCAGGAAGTCCGGATGGAACGTACAATGTTAAAAGGGAAGATAATCCGGACAGGATAGATGTTTATGTGGTGTCGAAAGGAGTAGCAAAAAAGCAAGAAAATAATGATGAAAAAATAGTTCAATTAGGGCGCGATTTGGATAAAAAAGCGGATAAAAGTGAAGTTGGGATTGTTGAAAATCTGATAAAAAATGGCAATCTGCCGGAAGGCAATAAATCCGGATGGACAAATGGTAATGTCGTTTTGGATACGACTATTAATAAGTATGTATTTCTTGCATCAGAACCGACTTCAATTAATTACATCTACCAAGATATATTAATTCCATCTACGCACAAGGTTTTCGTTTCGGCGCTCATCAAAAACGAAACGGGAGAAACAGTATCTGTTTATTTGACAACCAGTGATTATGGAGGTCTTAATAACACAAATAGAACAACAGTAACTTCTAAGGAGTATATTCACGTTTCAAAAATAGTCACCGTTACGGACGGTTCGAAAGGGATTAGATTTAACTTTCAAACAAATATTGGAAAAACTGGAAGATACACGGACGCAGTAATGTTAGATTTAACAAGTGTATTTGGCGAAGGAAACGAGCCTACACTTGCGGAGATGAACGCATTAATGTCTGGATTGGGGTGGTATTTCGATACAGCCAATTTGTCCAAATTTGAATTATCTCGAAAAGCCGACAAATCTTATGTTGACCAAGAGGTATCTACTATTGATCAAGAGATGGATTCTTTAAAAGCAAGTACATACACAATTGGAGAAACAAACACTCTACTAAACAATATAGTAGCCTCCAATTACATGGTAGATACATATTCTCGGACAGAATATGTTGACGGATTCTTTGTTTTTCTACCAGAAGAAAATAGCATGACATATCAATTAGACATTGCCAGTAATTCTATTATCAGCGTTGA
>JAVBMQ010000197.1:0-5373 GCA_031552335.1 Bacteroidales bacterium
TTCTGGAGTTCACAGGTTGCATTTGGTAGATCCATTTGAAATGTCTGAATTTATTCAGCTCTTTAAAATGATATGCAGCCATAGGAATAACATTCGATGCTGAATAAATAAAAGCTGATGGGTCATCTTTCACTGCAAGTAAAGCATCTCTTATTCCCTCCAATATATTACAATATCCTATCCATGGATCCGGAGGAGAAAATGGTTCAAAAACAAAACCGTGCATTCCTCCTTCCTCCACTTCGATCAAATGATCTATTGAAATATTTAACCGTTTACAAATTTTCACAGCTTCCTCCAAACTCATACTTATTTCTCCCCGCAATCTTCTATAAGCGGCTTCTTTGCTCATAGGTATAATATCTGTAAGAAGGTCCACAGGATTTTCTGCTTTAAGAGTTTTCTGCTTTAAGATATTAATTAACGCATTATGGATTTTCATTTTGATAATTATTTTAGAGTGCAATTTATGTCATTTTTTCTTTTTTACAAACTATTCTGTAAAAAAAAACACGGATTGTTGTGTTTATTGTGTCCTTATGTTGAAAAAATGCACGATTTAACTACATATAAAGACAAAAAATAAAAAAAAATTTTCAGAAACAGACACAAGTATTATTTATAAAGGAAATACTTTTACATTATCAAATTAACTACGAACATATACAAAAGAATTAATTTATGTTTTTTCAAACTTACCGCAGAAAAATATGTCCGATTGATGTTGATTTATCTCATGATATTTTCACAGTTCAAACCCATCCTATTATGATGGCAAAACACGCGGACTACGAAAAGGTGAAAATCCTCGAAGATGTTGATTATTTTGTCAAGACCATATATTCAGATGCATATCTTGACTTCGAATTTTTCAAAACATCCAGAAACTTATTGGTGTCTATAACGGACATTATTAATAATGTGGTTTATAAAGAAATTATCAATACTGCCGAGACTTTTCATTTGATTATAAATATTGAAAATTGGGACGCTGGTCCTTATACAATATCTATAAAAAACAATAAAGGATTATTTATCATTGGCCACTTTTTGTTAAGATAAAACCTTACTATGTGCTTTCGTAGAGGGGAGCAGGCAATCGATCCGAAACCATCCCACAGCCTGAATATCTTCTGATTCCGCATTTACAGAAGATTCTCCTCTCTACGATTTACGAAACCTTATCAGACTACATATAGTCCATGCAAGCGGAAAATTTTTTCCGCTTGCATTATTTTTGCCCGCGTAGGAGTAGGAACATTTTTCAAACGATACTCTTTATCTAATTCCTTCCATTTATGCATTCCCATCTGATGAAACGGAAGAATATCGACTCTTTTTACTATGTCTTGATAACCGGAAATATAAGTTGCCCAATCATTCAGATCTTTTTCGTCATCACTAAAACCCGGTACCAGTACATAACGAACCCAAACATCTTTTCCGACAGAGGAAAGATAATCTATAAAATTTAATGTAGGTTGTAAAGGGACAGAGGTAAGTTGTTTATATTTTTGAGGATCAATGTGTTTGACATCCAATAAAACCATGTCAGTGTATTCTAATACTTTTTTTACTTTATCATTAAGGATGTATCCGGAAGTATCAACAGCAGTATGAATCCCTTCTGCTTTACACAATTGAAATAGTTGAAGAACAAAATCCGGTTGTAATAAAGGTTCTCCTCCGGAAACCGTCACTCCTCCCGACCGTATAAATCCCCTGACCTTCTTTACTTCTTCAAAGGCTTCTTCCGGGGAAAACATATGGTTCTTATTGCGTACACCCCAGGTATCCGGATTATGACAATATAAGCACCTCAACGGACAACCCTGCATAAAAAATACAAATCTGATACCAGGACCGTCTTTTGTACCGAATGACTCGAAAGAATGGAGGTAGCCTTTCATTTTGAATTACGAATTACGAATTACGAATTAGGAATTGTTTTTAGGTGTCAGGCCTATTCGTAATTCCTAATTCGTAATTCGTAATTATCTCAGAATTTATCCGTAATAGTTCTATTAATTACGTCCAATTGTTGTTCTTTGGTCAGTTTGACAAAGTTCACCGCATATCCGGAAACACGGATAGTGAGTTGGGGATAATTTTCAGGGTGAGCCATAGCATCCTCCAACAGCGTTCTGTTGAAGACATTGACATTCAGGTGTTGTCCTGTCTGGTGGAAATATCCATCCAAAAGAAAAACAAGATTTATTTTCTTTTCATCTTCCGATTTACCCAAGGTTTCCGGAGTAATGGCAAATGTATAAGATATACCATCATTCGCGTGTTCAAAAGGAAGTTTGGCAACAGAAGCCAATGATGCGATTGCACCTCTGGTATCCCGTCCATGCATCGGATTAGCTCCAGGTCCGAAAGGCTCCCCTCCTTTTCTTCCGTCAGGTGTACTTCCGGTCTTTTTTCCATATACCACATTAGAAGTAATAGTCAGGACAGACTGTGTGGGAATGGCATCCCGGTACATTTTATGCTGACGGATTTTATTCATCACCATCTCCACGATTTTGACGGCAAATTCATCCGTTCTGTCGTCATTATTTCCATAAGGAACATATTCTCCTTCAACGATATAATCTATTGCATCTCCGTCGGCATCACGCACAACCTTTACTTTTCCGTATTTAATCGCCGCAAAAGAATCGGCAACAATAGAAATACCTGCTATACCAAAAGCTTGTGTACGAATTACCTCTACATCATGCAAAGCCATTTCCAGGGCTTCATATGAATATTTATCATGCATATAATGGATGATGTTCAATGCTTTTACATAGGTAGCACAAACCCAATCAAGCATCTTATCAAACTTATTCCATACTTCGTCAAATTCGAGGTAATCTCCGGTTATTTTTTCAAAACTTTCGGGAGCAACCTGTATTTTTGATTTTTCGTCTTTTCCTCCGTTGATAGCATATAACAATGTTTTAGGAAGATTGGCGCGGGCACCGAAAAATTGCATTTGTTTACCTACTTTCATTGGAGAAACACAACAGGCAATACCATAATCGCAACCAAACATCGGTCCCATCAAATCATCATTCTCATACTGCAGGGAAGAGGTATCGATAGAAACTTTGGCACAGTATTTTTTCCATGCTTCAGGGAGACTTTCACTCCAAAGAACGGTAAGATTCGGTTCCGGAGATGGGCCTAAATTATACAATGTATGTAAAATCCGGAAACTGTTTTTGGTCACCAGTGATTTATTTCCCGACATACCACCAATAGATTCGGTTACCCATACAGGATCTCCTGAAAACAAGGTATCATATTCCGGGGTTCTCAGGAAACGTACCATCCGGAGTTTCATTACAAAATGATCCATTAACTCCTGAGCTTCCTCTTCGGTAATCAAACCATTCTTTAGATCTCTATCAATATAAATATCGAGAAAAGTTGAAACACGGCCGATACTCATAGCTGCACCATTTTGGTCCTTGATAGCGCCTAAGTAACCAAAATATGTCCACTGAATAGCTTCCTGAGCCGTAGATGCCGGTTTGGAAATATCAAACCCATAAGCGGCCGCCATCTTCTTCAAAGCTTTTAAAGCACTGATCTGGTCAGTCAATTCTTCCCGGCGGCGCACCTGATCATCCGTCATTTCCTGCGGATCATCTTTCTCAAACCAAGCTTGTCTGTCTTCAATCAATCTATCTACACCATACAATGCCACACGGCGATAGTCACCAATGATACGTCCTCTTCCGTAAGCATCGGGCAAACCGGTTATGACAGCACTTGAACGGGCTTTTTTGATACTATCCGTGTAGGCAGCGAAAACCCCTTCATTGTGTGTTTTACGGTATTTTTTATAAATCCCGGAAACAATAGGGTCCAATTTATATCCATAAGCCTCCAGTCCCTGTTCCACCATACGCAATCCACCATTCGGGAAAATACCCCTTTTCAATGGTTTATCTGTCTGCAAACCAACAATCTTTTCCAGATCTTTCTGAATATATCCGGGGCCATAAGCATCTATTTGAGAAGGAATCTTCGTTTCGGCATCATATATACCTTTTTCCCTTTCAATCTTAAACATCTCTGACAAAGTCTTCCAGAGTTGATCTGTCGCTTTGGTAGGTTTTGCCAAAAAGCTTTCATCACCGGTATATTCCGTGTAATTCTGAAGGATAAAATCCGTCACATCAATCTCTTCTTTCCAAATACCGTCTTTAAATCCTTTGTATAAATCCATTGTATATTAATTGATAATTGATAACTAACAATTGATAATTTCTGGTATACGGTGCAAAGCCAATCAGACAATTGACAATGAATAGTTGCAATAGATTGTCTTTTGTCAAAATTTTGACCTGTTACAACAACAGGATTAAATATACCATAAAATTAGTGTTTTTCTGTCGAAAAGATAGGTTGTGGATTTTGAAATCCACTGCAAAGTTAGGGTTTTTTAGGGGGATTTTGCAAGCTTTTAACTGCATTTTTTTTATTTGTCAAAACAAAAGAAATTTGACATTTTAATATTGTATTTGCTATTTTTTATATACTTTTGCGCCCTTAAAAATAACAATTTAATATTTGCAATCAATGAGTTACAATTCTCCTAAAAATATTGCCTTAGAATTTTCCTATACAGGAATATATAAAGCCCGTTTATCTATTCCCAAGTTCATATGTTTAGCAATATTAGGAGGAGCATTTATTGCTTTCGGAGGTTTATTGACAGTGATGGTTGCCGGAGGGATGCCTGGAACAATGGCTGAAAATCCGGGACTGGTTAAATTTGTAGCAGGGGCATTATTCCCCATCGGATTAATCATGGTTTCCGTAGCCGGAGCTGATTTATTCACCAGTGATTGCGCTGGTATGGTAATGCCTTGTTTACAAAAACAAATTACCTATAAGGATATATTAAAAATATGGATACTGTCTTATGTTTTCAATTTTGTGGGAACACAATTCATTGCATATTATATGACCAATGAAGTGAGTCTGATAAGTAACGCTCCCTGGAAAGATTATCTGCATACTTTAGCAGATAAAAAGTTACATGGTGATTTCGGAACTATCTTCCTGAAAGGTATAGGAGCCAATTGGCTGGTTTGTGTGGGCACCTGGATGGGTTATGCAGCCAAAGACATTACAGGCAAAGCAATCGGCATCTGGATTCCGGTCATGCTGTTTGTCACATTAGGCTATGAACACTCCATTGCCAACATGTTCTTTATTCCTGCAGCTATTTACTCCGGAGCAGACATCTCCTGGATGCAATTTATTACAAACAACCTGATCCCTGCAACATTAGGCAATATAGTTGGAGGAGCTGGGTTTGTGGGAGTGGTTTATTGGTATATATACTTGAAGGAATAATTTTGAATTTTG